>CABSNA010000005.1 GCA_902478865.1 uncultured Collinsella sp. | reverse complement strand
GCCCAGCGCATCGCGACCATCATGCACGCCGACCAGATCATCGTGCTCGACGACGGCCACGTAGTGGGCACCGGCACGCACGAGGAGCTGCTGCGCAGCTGCCCGGCGTACCTGGAGATCGCACAGTCGCAGCTTTCCGCCGAGGAGCTGGGGCTTACCCAAGAAGAAATTGCAGCCGTCATGGAAGGAGGCGAGCGCTAATGGCAGACGAGACCAAGACCCAAATTCCCAAGCCCACCCGTCAGCGTGGACCCATGGGCCGCATGGGCGGCATGCGTCGCGGCGAAAAGGCCAAGGACTTTAAGGGCACCATGAGGCAGCTGCTCGGCTATATCGGCCAGCACAAGGTTGCCGTGTTTGTCGCCGTCGCCTTTGCCGTATGCTCGGTCATCTTTAACATTGTGGGACCCAAGGTACTCGGCCAGGTTACGACCAAGCTGTTCGAGGGCCTGGTTGCCAAGGTCAACGGCACCGGCGATGTCGACTTTAACTGGATCGCCAAGACGCTCGGCTTTTTGCTCTGCCTGTATCTGGCGAGCTCTGCCTGCAGCCTGATCCAGGGCTGGCTCATGACCGGTGTCACGCAAAAGATCTGCTACCGCATGCGCAAGGAGATTGCCGCCAAGATTGCCGTCGTGCCGATGAGCTACTTCAACGGCCACAGCAAGGGCGACGTGCTCAGCCGCATCACCAACGACGTCGATACGCTGGGTCAGTCGCTCAACCAGAGCGTGACGCAGCTCATCACGTCGGTGACGCAGATTATCGGCGTGCTCGTCATGATGCTGTCGATCAGCCTGCCGCTCACCGGCGTCACCGTGCTCACGCTGCCGGCCGCCGCGATTATCTTAATGGTGATGATTCACTTCTCGCAGCCGTACTTCCGCGAGCAGCAGCAGGTCCTAGGCACCGTCAACGGCATTATCGAGGAGGATTTTGCCGGCCAGAACGTCATTCAGGTGTTCGACCGCGCCGAGGCTTCGATCGAGGAGTTCGACCGTCAAAACGACCGCCTGTTTATTAGTGGCTGGCGTTCGCAGTTCCTGTCGGGCCTGATGATGCCGCTTATGAGCCTGGTGGGCAACATGGGTTACGTGGGCGTTGTCGTGGTGGGCGCGCAGCTCGCGCTGACCGGCAATGCCACGCCCGGCGACATCCAGAGCTTTATCCAGTACGTTCGCAACTTTACGCAGCCCGTGCAGCAACTGGGCAACGTGAGCAACACGATGCAGTCGATGGCAGCCGCCACCGAGCGCGTCTTTGAGTTCCTGGCCGCGCCCGAGGAGGAGCAGAAAGCCGACGCGCAGATTCCCGAAAAGCGCCCCGGCCATGTGGAGTTTGATCACGTCAAGTTTGGCTATACGCCCGACAAGACCATCATCCACGACTTTAGCTGCGAGGCGCAGCCCGGCCAGACCATCGCCATCGTCGGCCCCACCGGCGCCGGCAAGACCACGCTCATTAAGCTGCTGCAGCGCTTCTACGATGTGGACGGCGGTTCGCTGCGCGTCGAGGGTGTCGACGTGCGCGACTGGGACCGCGCGGCGCTGCGCGGCGAGTTTGCCATGGTGCTGCAGGATACCTGGCTGTTTAACGGCACCATCCGCGAGAACATCCGCTACGGACGCCCCGATGCAAGCGATGCCGAGGTCGAAGCCGCTGCACGCGCCGCACGCTGCGATCACTTTATCCATACGCTCGCCGGCGGCTACGACTTTATGATCAACGAGGAAGGCACCAACCTGTCGCAGGGCCAGCGCCAGCTCGTGACCATTGCCCGTGCCATTTTGGCCGACCGCCCGGCGCTAATTCTGGACGAGGCAACCTCCAACGTTGACACTCGTACCGAGGAGCTTATTCAGCGTGCCATGGATGCGCTGATGCAGGGCCGTACCAGCTTTGTTATCGCGCACCGCCTGTCCACGATCCGCAACGCCGACGTGATCTTGGTAATTCGCGACGGCGATATCGTCGAGAAGGGCACGCACGACGAGTTGCTCGCCCAGGGCGGCTTCTACGCCGATCTGTACAACTCGCAGTTCGACGAGGCGGCGTAAATTCTGCCGCGGGGAACGAATAACGCCCGAGAACGGGGGCGCAGGACAACCTGCGCCCCCGTTTTTGCTCTGCGGCCCTCAAACCGTCTCCCCTGGGACCTGATTGGCAGCCCCTTCGAGGCCCCGTGGGCAAAAAAGGGCAAATATGAGTACTGTTACCTTTTTAGTAACAGCCAAAACAGCCCCAAATGCCGTTTTCACGGCTTACACGCGTCCCTAAATTGATCAAACAGCCCTATAGCGGACTTATATGTGTTTGCGTTAATAAACATATTTTGCTGTTATGTCTATTATTTTGCGAAGGCAATATGATACCAAGATAGCAACCGTACTCATATTTGGCATTTTTTGCCCACAGGGTATTTCCTGGGGAACCGACAACAGCCTTAGGGTCCCGCGCGGCGCCGCTCCCTCCCAGCATCCGCCGACGTTTACCCAGATAAAACCTGCCAAAATAAACCTGTCCCTTTTTGGCAGGTTTCGGGGTAACAAGGGCTTGCACTTTAGCGTGCGACAGCGGATAATGCCGAACACTCGACAATACGCTTATTGCTCTTTCTTTAGATTGAGGAGGCCCCTATGGCCATGGAATTCAAACGCAGGCTGCCGATCCCTATGGAGATCCGCGAGGAAATGCCGCTTTCTGCCGAGCTTACCGCCAAAAAGCAGGCATTTGACGCCGAGGTCGCCAAAGTCTTTACCGGCGAGGACGCGCGCAAGGTGCTCATCATCGGCCCGTGCTCTGCCGACCGCGAGGATTCGGTGCTTGAGTACATGAACCGACTGGCCAAGACCGCCGAGGAGGTCAAGGACAAGCTCATCATCATTCCGCGCGTCTACACCAATAAGCCGCGTACCAAGGGCACCGGTTACAAGGGTCTTCTGCACAACCCTAACCCCGAGGCGCCCGACGACCTGCTCGAGGGCGTCAAGGCCATCCGCCACATGCACCTGCGCGTTATTGAGGAAACGGGCTTCTTTACCGCCGATGAGATGCTCTACCCGTCCAACTACCAATACCTCGTCGACCTGCTGAGCTATGTTGCCGTGGGCGCACGCTCGGTCGAGAACCAGGAGCATCGCCTGGTGTCGAGCGGCATTTCGGTACCCGTCGGCATGAAGAATCCCACTGCCGGCTCTACCACCGTTATGCTCAACTCCATTTACGCCGCGCAGGCGCACCAGAGCTTCATCTTCCGCAACTGGGAGGTCGAGTGCGACGGCAACCCGCTCGCACACGCCGTTATGCGTGGCTACATCGGTCTCGATGGTCGTACCTACCCCAATTACCACTACGAGCACCTGGAGCGCCTGGCCGAGCGCTATACCGAGCACGCCGGCTACGCCAACCCGGCGGCGGTCATCGACTGCAACCACGACAACTCGGGCAAGCGCCCGCTGGAGCAGTACCGCATTTGCAAGGAGGTGCTCGACAGCTGCCGCCGCAACGAGTCCATCTCCAAGCTGGTCAAGGGCTTTATGATCGAGTCTTACCTTGAGGACGGCAACCAGCCGGTCGATGGCGGTGTCTTTGGTAAGTCGATTACTGACCCGTGCCTGGGCTGGGAAAAGACCGACTACCTCATCCACGAGATCGCAGAGCGGGTTTAGAGTTACGGCGTTTTGCCAAACGCCGTAACCGGCCGACGCTGCAAGCCCGCCAGAGCGGCAATCTGCCTTTCAGCTTCGGCGGCATGACCAAAAGGTCAATGCCGCCTCGCTTCAAGGCACCTTGCTCGCTCTGGCGGGCTTTCGCTGTCGTTGCCAAGACATCGGCGTTACCAAAGCTGGCACTTGGGGACGCTCCTTTTGAGGTAGTCGTGACAGTTAGGGACGTTCCTTTTCTGCCGGCAGTCTGGGACATTCCTTGGGGTAGTCGTTGGGGACGCTCTTGTTTGACTAGTCGTTTAAGAACGTCCCCAATGACTACCCAATTGCCACCTCTCCGTCCCCGAGGTATCGGCGCTCGTCTGCCGAATGGTTGATGCGGCAACGATGTCGCCATGTCACACTCATAGGTGGCCTGACCCAACCTGGAAGGAGCCTCCATGAGCCTTGACAACGTAACCCTGCGCGCCGCCACGCTCGATGACCTGGCCGGCATCGCCGCCATCTACAACCAGCTGTGGTGCAACACGCTGCGCAACCGCGGCGACGTCGAAGCTGCCGATTTCTGCGCGCGCTTTAACATCGCCATGCAGCTGCAGCGCTCCCCCATCGCACTTGTCGCCGAGACCGAGGGCCGCATTATCGCCGCCTGCTGCATCGGCATCTTCGAAGACGGCAAGCCGCGCACCAATCCCACGTGGGAGCCCTACTATAACGAGATGTTCGCCCAGGCAACCGAGATGGCAAAGACCGCCGATGCCAAGCTCGAGGGCTCGCTCTTTGGAGACAGCCGCGAAAAGGCTACAGCGGATCGCTTTGCCGCCACAGGCAACGAATATGCCCAGGGTCAACTCAACTTGATTATCATTGTGCCTGAATGGCAGGGCAAGGGACTCGGCCGCGAGCTCATCGACCTTGCGCGCGCCGAGCTCGCCAAGGCAGGCTGCACCAAGTTCTTCCTGATGAGCGACTGCAACTCCGACTGGCAGTTTTACGAACACCTCAACATGAAGCGCATCCTGGAGGACCACAGCCAAGACACCGGCGACGGCTTTATCGTCTACATGTACGGAGGCACGCTCTAAGTACCCCTTCAATCAAGGCGAGCCGGGCACCCGGCCCTTGGCCTCTACCCAGGATTAACCCAGGGGGCCGGACCGCCCGTCCCTAAACCTGCCCGACAGCGCGATATCTCGTCGCCCGAGCGCGCCCCTCTTTAACGAGTGCGCCTTCCTCAAGCAAACCGTTGATAACCCGCAGCGTCACGTCGCGCCCAGTTCCCAGAGCGTCCGAGGCATCCTGGCGCGTAAAGCCGCGGGGCCGCTCAAGGGCAAAGCGAATCAAGGTGCGAGCGTATCCACCACGTCGCTCGTCCGAGACATCCTGTAGCATCGCGGACGCCTTGCACGCAACATCAAAGCCAAGCTCCTCCACGAGCTTGGCACGCACCTCGTGGCCGCAGTCGCCATTCATCGACACGTGCCCCTCTCGCTGCGCTCGCACGGATGTAAACGCTTGCGAAACATCGGGCGGCAGCGCCCCTTCCCGCTCGAGCTGCTCATAATCGCTGTAATCCCCACGCAAGTTGGGACCGCTATTGCCACGAGGCGTCAGATGGGAATTGCGCACGGCATTGACGTTGGGCAGCGACAACCTAAACATTGCAGGGTAGGCGCAGACCTCGGGTTCCAACCCTTCCGCCTCATAGAGCGCGCGGATCCCCTTGAGGCCCGTTCCAAACGCCTCGACCATCCCCAGGCGCAAAAAGAGCAGTTGCAGCTTTGGATTCCGAGCGTCCGAGCCGCCCGCAAGCGCCTCCTCGACGCTGATGTGCTGCGGCCCTCCCGCATTGGTAAATTCAAGCGCCGTACGGCTCATCTTGATAAGAGACGCCACCGAAGATTCGTAGTCGCGATGGATAAACAGGTTCAGAATTCCCTCTCGAACAGCCTCGCGGGGATAGTCGTCCTTATCTATGCGATCAAGTCTTCCCGGCACAAAGTACATACGCGTTGCGTTCGATATATTGAGGAACCGTTCGATATCCTCTATCTGCCTAAAGATCGAGCCCTCGCCATCCTGACGGTCGATAAACTCGGTATACGCATCGTCGTTGAAGAGGCCAGCGCGGACTGCAAAGGGGTTTTGGTCAGAGACCAGCAGTGCCAAATTGGTGTAAAAGCCCAGCTCATCGATAAGGCCGAGATTCTTTTGAGAGGTTTGATCAAACGTAATCTCCGCGCGCCTAAAGACCCGCTCGGCTTCAAAAAACGTCAAACTCTGTTCATGAGAGCGCGCGGTCTCAAAATAATCGCCGTCGGTGCGCTTGATCATCGAGCGGATCTGGGCCATCTCGATGGGCACGTTGGCAGGACCCAGGCGCCGATATACCCCGGCGGGAACAAATCCCTTCGAGCACAGGCAGTACGGCTTGTGAGGACCCGCTTCCACCTCGATTTTCACCAACGCTGCGCCATCGATGTCCAATGCGGAGACCGTCGTGATTTCAGAAACGTCGGGATACACGCCATCGGTTATTGCATTAGAGCATTGAAGCATGGTGGCATCGATATCGTCCACGCCGACGATGCTGCCAAAATCGTCGATTCCGATATACAAGGTACCGCCATTCGAATTGGCAAACGCCACCACAGCTTTGAGCAGCTTAGGGGTAAATGTGCACTTGAACTCCACGGTCTCACTTTCAACAAGCTGCATGCTACCCCCTATCATCGACTATCGACGATTCTAGACCAACTATCGACGATAAGCAAGGCCCCCTGGTACCCTCGCTTAGACCCGAGCGCCCGCGTGCAATGCTGCCCGCCGCACGCAAAAGGGCCCGCCAGCGTGTGCGCCAGCGGGCCCCAGGTCATATCGACACTACCCTGTGTGCCGTGCAACCGCCTCTACTTGCAGCGCGCCTTGGGCTGCTGCTGGGTGATGCAGTGGATGTTGCCGCCACCATAGATGACCTCGCGCGTCATGATGCCGATGACCTCGCGATCCGGATAGGCGGCTTGAATATCCTTGAGTGCCTGGGCATCGTTGGGGTCGCCAAACTGTGGCACCAGCACTGCGCCGTTGACGGGCAGGAAGTTGAGGTAGCTCGGCTCGAAAGCATCCTCGGGGGTACGCGGCAGCACGCCCTCGACGGGGTCAATCGTGCTGGCCTCCTCTTCGGTCATATATACCGAGGTCGCAGGCATAATCACCTTGTGGATCTTGAGCTTGCGGCCACGAGCATCCGTCGTCTCGGAAAGCGTCTTATACGCCTCTTGGCACTCCTTGTAGAACTTATGGTTGGGATCATCGGTCCACATGCAGCAGACCTCGCCGGGCGCACTAAAGCATGCGACGTCGTCCACATGACCGTTCGTTTCGTACGGATCGATACCGTCCTTGATCCAGATAACCTTCTCGATACCGAGATACCCAGAGAGCTTCTCCTCAATCTGCTCCTTGGTGTACTGCGGGTTGCGGTCCTCGTTGAGCAGACACATCTCGGTGGTCACGACGGTGCCTTGACCATCACAGTTGAACGAGCCACCCTCGAGGATATAATCCTCGGGACGATAGCGGTTAACCTGCTCGAGCTGTGCCACCTGCAAGCCAATGGAAGCGTCCTTGTCCCACGGGAAATACAGGCCGTCAATGAAACCGCCGTAAGCATTAAAGTGGAAGTGCGAAAGAGCAACCTCACCATTGTCATTAACGAGGAACGCCGGGCCGGGGTCGCGAATCCAGCTGTCGTTGTACTCCATGTGGATAACGCGCACGTTCTCAACGCCGTCGAAGATCTCACACACCGCGGGGAAGTCTTCGGTGTTAACGCCCACATTGATGGGCTGAAAACGTGCAATGGTCTTGATGATCTCGGTGAAGACCTTCTGCGCCGGCTTGGCGCCGTAGCGCCACACGTCGGAGCGGTGCGGCCACAGAATCCAGGTACGCTCCTGTTCCTCATACTCGCCGGGCATATAGAACCCGTCCTTCTTAGGTGTGGACTCACTCTCGTAGATGGTCTTCATTTCAAGCTCCTAAATCTCGGTGCTTTTGCTTGACGAGACCATGGTGCGGTCGCACCGAGATGTTCTCAATGGTCCCTCGAGCCCCTTTCAGCGACCGACGGTATACCATTCGCTGACCTAAAGTTCTATTCAGGCCGAGAACATGACATACTGGGTTCCACAATGGAAAGGACGCCCTATGCCCCCCATGCAATAAACAGCAGACTATTGAGTTGGACAGTACGACCTGGACTGCTCTCAACGAGCTCGCGCTTGCAATCCACGCATCACACGGTGTCGATAAGCTGCAAAAGGAGACCCTCGAGGGAACGACAGGGCTCGTGCCCCATCGGATCGCCATGTTCGACCTGATCGAGGCGGCGGGCAGTGATGCCCCACGCTACGTCCACCCCGCAAGCAGCGGAATGGACGACCGCGCGCTGAGCGACTACTACAACCGCTACGCCGCGATGGACTATACAACATGGAGCTTTGACCTACATAAGGTCGGCGTCTACCGCGACCTCGACCTCGTCGACGTCGAGCGACGCGATGCCACGCCCATCTATCGCAAATGGATGGAACCGCAGGGCGTCTACTTTGGCTGTACGGCCACGCTCGCGCACAACGACAGCCCGCTAGGAAGCATCACCCTGTTTCGCGAACGCACGGCCGGAGACTTCACCGACACCGAGCTCGCAATCCTGCTCGAAGTCGCTCGGCACGCGAGCCTCGCGCTCGCCAACCTCTATCCTCGGGGCATTAAGCTCACCCAGACAGAAGACGCAAACCATCTGAACGCCTTCATTACAGAACACAATATCCAACCGCGCGAAGCCGAAGTCATGCGGCTCATGCTCGACGGCAAAACGAACAAACAAATGGCAAACGAGCTATTCATAAGCGAGTCAACCGTCAAGAAGCACGTCAACGCCATCTATCGCAAGCTCGGCGTCAGCAACCGCCTGGGCCTTATGACTGCCGCGCAAAACATCCTGCGATGAAAAAGGGCGCCCTCCATGCGGAGAACGCCCTTTGATTTCGCCATTTGAATTAGTGTCGGCTCTGGCTCAAAAAGTAGACAGGTTTATTTTGGCAGGTTTTATCTGGGCAAACGCCGACCGCCGCGGAGGAGCCACTCCACCTCGCGGCGGTCTTCTAACAGAAAAAACCAAGTGAGTAGGCTTTTTGCAGGAGGTCAAGCACGCCCCAAAACGCCACAGCTCTGACCTGCGGTTTTATTGAGCATTTGTCGCGATGTGCTCGGCATATCCAAATAAGTCTACTCACTTGCATCTAAGACGCACCAGATAGGCAAAAAACCGCCGAATAAGGGGCCGGTTCCCTTCGCGGCGGTCGTTAATACGCCGAGCTTGTTATCGTAAAAGCCAATCACGCGCCGAAACCACACTACAGTCTTTCGACTCATACGTTGAGTCCACGCGGGCCACAACATAGCGCGCATCTTTTGCAATGTCGATCTCATCGCATACAGTCTGTAGATGACGGGCGTACTTATCGTGATACGTTCTGGATGATTTTATTTCGATAGCCTTGGGACTCCCTGAGTTTGTACAGTCGAGCAAATCGATTTCACGCTTGCTGTCGTCCCTATAGAAATACAGCTCGGGATTCTCGCCCACGTTGAGATGGCTCTTCGCCGTTTCGGAAACGATGAGGTTTTCGAAAACGGCCCCCAGATAAGGGCTCTCCAATAGTTGCTCCAGTGATCCAATTTTGAGCAAGTAGCAGAGCAGCCCCGTGTCGTAAAAATAGAGCTTGGGCGTTTTAGTTAGACGCTTCTTGGCATTTGCATAATAGGGCTGCAGCGAAAACGTCAGGTAGCTCTGCTCCAGGATGGACAACCAGCTTTTAATGGTCGATACGCTCACGCCCGTATCTCGAGAAAGCGAGGATATATTGATGAGGGCACCGACGCTCTGAGCAATTATGGACAGAAACTTATGGAACTCCGCCTTATTGCGCACATCAAGCAAGCCCACAACATCGCGCTCAACATAGGTATCGATATAGCTGGGGAAATAAACCGAGGACGGCATTCCGGCGGAACGCAGGCGAGGGTATCCCCCTTCGAGCGCGAACAAATCCACTTCCAGCTGCCCCTGCTGGCCCCTCTCCGCTTCTCGAAACGATAATGGCAGCAATTTCAAGATCCCGACTCGCCCGGCAAGAGACTGCCCGATGCTTTTCATCATCAAAAAGTTTTGCGAGCCTGTAAGGATGTATTGACCGGCGTCTCCCCGCTCATCCGAAACAACCTGGATCATTGAAAACAAATCCGGGGCGTATTGCGCCTCATCGATGATGAGTCCGCCCTTTCGGTTGCGGATAAAACTCACCGGATCCTCCAAGGCCGCGCGCCTCGTTTGAGGGTCCTCAAGCGTGACGTAGGAATAGTCGGGAAAGGCATGCCGAACCAGCGTAGACTTACCGCTCTGCCTAGGCCCTGTCAACGACACAACAGGAAACCAGCCTGCCATGTGAATGAGCAACTCATGCAAATCTCTGTTAATGAACTCAGCCATATCAACGCCCCTTATTACGCTGTTACCATAATCGAATAGTTTCATTCGCCATAATCTTATAGTAGCGTTTACCACAATCTTATAGTAGCCCAGTTCAAAAGCATTATTTATAGAGCCGAAATCTCAGACCCTAAATAACAAAAGCCACCACAATGGGGGCTGTCCCCATTGTGGTGGCTTGCAGGCGAGTTAACTTGTTCGACTATCGTACGCCAGCCATGTCCGAGCCTAGAGCGTGGCAAGGCGCTTGGACTCGTGCGCGGCGAGCGCAATGGAAATGATGCCGGTAATGGCGTCGGCCACCACCAGGGCGATCCACACGCCCTCGACACCCATCATGTTGCCGAGGAGGTACATAAGCGGCACCGAGCAGATCACATAGCGAAGCAGGCCGGTAAACGTGGCGACACCAACCTTCTCGACCGCCTGGAAATACATCGACATGGTCATGGCAAGATAGCCCAGGGCAACAGCCAGGATGACAGTACGCGTGGCGTTGGCGGCAACCTCAACGAGCGCAGGATCGCTGCCGGCAAAGAAGGCGCACACCGGGGTGGCGGCAAGCCAGAGCGCGACGGTGACCAGCGCCAGCGTCACAACCTGGTACTTAAGCGTGCAGGAGAGCGTCTCCTTAAGGCGTGCCCAAGCCTTTGCGCCGGCGTTGAAGGCAGCGATGGGCTGCAGACCGTAGGAGAAGCACTGGGCAACCATCATGGTAATGTAGAGGATGTAGCCGTTGATCACGCCAAAAGCTGCGATGTAGAGCGAGCCCATGTCGCCGCCGAGCGAACCCAAAAGCGAGTTGGCAACGGTATTAAAGATAAAGGTCGCGCCCTGGACCAGGAAGAACGGGAAGCCGATCTTGAAGATCTGGCCGCAGATGGCAAAGTCGAGCTTGAGGTCGGCCGGGTTAATCTGGAGCTGGGACTTTTTGCCCCCGATGAACCAGAAGATACCGATGGCCCAGATGCCGATGGAAAGCCCGTAATACACGCCGGCGCCCATAACGCCAAACTTGAGAACAAACGTGGAAAGCGCGAGCCAGCAAATGGCGACGATAGCCGATACGGTCATGAGGTTGGCCTGGATCTGAACCTTCTCGTCCACACGCATCACAGCGGTAATCATCTGGCCAATGACCGTGAGCGGTAGCAGCACGGCGAAGGTGCGCACGCCGGCAACGGTATCGACCATGATGTCGGGCGTGGCGCCAAAAAATGCACAGATGGGCTCGGTAAACACGGCCATCACCACAGCTAGCAGCACACTCACGATCGTGGTGAGCCAAAAGCCCTGGCTAAAAGCCTTGCTTGCGCCCTTGATGTCGCCGGCACCCAAAAGGTTGCCCACCACGGCGGGTACGCCGGTGCCAAACAGGTTGCCAAAGGCCAGGTTGATGTACTCGACCGACATGATGATCGAGACACAGGCCAGGCCGTGGGCACCCAGGCCCCAACCCATCACGAGGCCCTCAAGGACCACCATGATAATCTGGGCGAGCATACCCTGGCCGGTGATGATGGTGTACTTGCGCACCAGGCCGGGAATCGGCTGCGAGGCAAGCTCACGCTCCTCCTCAACAGCGGCGGTTGCTTCTTCTGCCATTGTTCTCCCCTTTCCATGAGAGATTGATGAATGAATGGATGGGCGGGCGGCACGCACAGGCTGTGGCACCGCCCAGCGATGCAGCAGCCCCGCTAGGCCTCGTAGACCACCTTGCCGGCAATCATCGTGAGAGACGCCGTGGCCTCGAGGACCTCAGCCGGCTCGCACTTAAAGAGATTGCGGTCGAGCACGCAGATGTCGGCCTGCTTGCCGCATGCGAGCGTACCGATACGGTCATCGGCATGCATGGCAAAGGCGCCACCGTAGGTGTAGGCGCGCAGGGCATCTGCCATGGTGATGCGCTCCTGCGGGAACCAGCCCTCGGGGTTAGAGCCGTCCTCGAGCATACGGAAGACCGCGCCGTAGACCTCCTCCATGGGCTCCAGGCCCACAACGGGGAAGTCACTGCCCAGGTGCACCACGGCTCCGCTGGCAAGCAGGCTATGCAGGGGCCACGAAAGCGCGGCACGCTCGGGGCCCACGGCGTCGTCCTTGGCGAGATCGGGCATATCGAGCAGCATGTGCCACGGCTGCATGGCCGGGCATACGCCGAGCTCGGCGTAGCGGGGCATATCCTCCGGCTGCACCGTCTCGTTATGCTCGATGGAGTGGCGGCAGCCTTGCTGCCCGTAGAGCTTCTCGCCCTCTTCAAAGTTGTCGAGGATGGTGCGTACGGCGCGGTCGCCGATGGCGTGGATACGGGTATCGACACCCCACTCAAGTGCCTTGAGTATGGCAGCGCGCATGCGCTCGGGATCCTCGGCAGCCTCGCCGCAGCTCTCGGGTGCGTTGCTGTAGGACTCGAGCATCCAAGCGGTATGGTCGGAGCACACGCCATCGATAAACTGCTTAAAGCCGTGCCACTCGACCTGCGTGCCAGGGAAGTTGTACTTGGCCTTGATTTGATCGAGCGCCATTGTCTCGTTCTCAAACAAATCGGTGTACATAAAGACGCGCAGCGGCAGCTCGCCCTTGGCGTTGAGGTCGGCAAGCACGCCAAACGGGTTCTCCATGCTTACAAAGGTGGGGTTGACCATGCCTATGGTAGTAATGCCCAGGCTGTTGGCGCGCTTGGCCGTCTTGGTAAACGAGGCGTTGACCACCTCGGGCGCTGGGTCATAGACCTCATCCATAAAGAGGGCTCCCGCGTTGTTGGAGAACACACCGGTAAGGTTACCGTCGGCGTCCTTCAAAATCTTGCCGCCCGCGGGGTCGGGGGTCTCGGTGGTAATGCCCACCTTGTTGATAGCGCAGGTGTTGGCGCTAAAGGTGTGCATATCAACCTGCTGCAAAAAGACCGGGCGGTCGGAGATGTACTCATCGATCATCGCGGCCGTGGGCATCTCGGGGACATCCCATTGGAACTGGATGATCTGACAGCCAACGATCCACTCGTTGTCAGGATGCGAATCGGCAAACGCCACGACACGTTCCATTGCCATCTCGAAACTGGTGCAGTCGATGAGGTTGACGGCAAAATCGGGGTCGGTCATAAACGCACCCTGGGCAAAATGTGTGTGCGAGTCGATCAGGCCGGGCATGACGAGTTGGTCGCCAAAGTCGCGCACCTCGGTATCGGGGCCGATAAACGGTGCCAGGTGGGCATCGTCACCGCAGGCAACGATTCTTTCGCCCCGCACGGCAACGCCGCCCTTAAACGGCTCGAGCCCATCGCCGGTAAAGACGGCGTTGCTCTTGATAACTACATCAGCCTTGTCCATGTGAGCCTCCTCAGGCATCTTTGGTTGCAACGCGGACGCACCGCCCGCGTGGGCACTCGGTTGGGAGCGTAGCGCTCCCGCATCGGCGCGTGCCTACAAGCCGTGCTCGGACGTCTGTCCCACGTCCGCGGCTTCGCGCTACACCCATTGATACACAGGGGCAAATCCGTGCCAAGGCCAGGGACCGCAAACGGTCAGTTTAAGCAGGTTTACACGCTTTACCTGCAGGTTTATTGTCTGAGATTATTACCGCGTCATTACGCCCAACGGCGTGCCCGCCCACACGGCAAGACCCGCATGCGAGGAAGAATAGGACTAGGAACGCCAAAAGGCATCTATGAGGTCATCTCGGTTGGAGACACCGCTTTTAACGTAGATGCGATGCAAGTGCGCTTTGACAGTGCCAGGGCTGATGACCAACTCGCTGGCGATGTTTTGGGCGTCGTTGCCCTTCAGCACCAGCGTGAGCACCTCCTGCTCGCGCCGCGACAGCTTATGAGCATCGGCATAGATCACAACGCGTGATGCTAGATCGTCCCCAGAGCGTGCGCTCTCGGCCGCCACGTCCTCATCGGCACGCGGATGACAGGCATACACGCGCAGGATATGGCTAAACTGGCAAAAGAGTTGGACCGCGCATACCACGAGCAGCACGTTTTCGGAGATATTGCGCTCGGACAGATACCACAAAAAGAGGCTGATGACGGGGTTTTGAGAGTCGGGGCGGCAGAGCAAAATCATGTAGGTGTCCTCGGCGATAACGCAAAACGCAAGAACGAGTGCCACCTTCCAAAAGAGCCTTGAGCGGTCGAGGTCGAGTTTCTCAACACGCGTGGCCCCGTGCCGGTAATGCCAGGCGGCATAGGCAAGACATCCTACATTGCCCAGGTCACGCGTGAGCCAAAAGAGATACTGCTGCATCTCTCCGGCAGCACCGCTGCGAGGCACCAGCAGCAATTGCAAGATTGAAAACGGCACGATAGCAAGTCCGAGCATGCGCGACGTCGGCCTTTTGCGCAAGCGCGCAAACATCCATAGCACCACGCAGGCATAGATGGCAATACCGAGCACGCAGCGCAGCAAGGGGTGCTGCAGCGGCTCGCTAAAGGTAACGGCGTAGTCGTATTTGAGCCGATTGTACTCGTCAAAAAAGATGACCGACATATCGAGCATATAGAGCAAAAAGCCCGCCGCGGCCACCAGGCTGTCGCGACGACGCGTCATGAGCCAAACCACCAATGCCACGGCACTGGTCACCAGAGCCACACCCATGATAATCATGGTGTAGATATAGAACGCGAAACTCATGCCCGCCTCCCCTGTCTAGATGCTGTGAGGATGTTGACAGATTCTTTGCCGCAAGATTAGACTCACCGATTAAACGTACTGTATCGTTTAGATAAACAAGCTGTGTCTCACCGATGAAAGGAGATGCCATGGCACCTATCGCACCGCTCAAGATGCTCATTGCTCCTGCCGCCAAGGCCATCACCCGACTCGGTTCTTCCATGACCTACGACAACGTCCCCTCCGCCGTCGAGGCGCGCGAGGATAGCTGCCCGTACCTGGGCCACGTCCCCTACTTTGCGCCCAAGCTCGCTTCCGATTCCGAGCACCGCGAGCAGTAATCCAAGATGCATCAAGCGCCGCGCAACTCGCGGCGCTACTGTTTTAGTGCAAAGTAATCTGACCCCTTTGCACCAACGCCGGGATTGTCGATACTGCGGCCGCGGCGCGATATGAGGCGCGAAACCTCGCCCAGCAACACGCCGATCACCACACCCATGAGGATCGGCAACTTTGACATCTCGGCGGGCGAGCTGTTAAGCGGCACGATTGTTGCAACAATCGAAAGCACGAGCTCTACCACCGGCACCGCAAGCGCCACCGCAAGCACCTTGCCCTCGAAGGGCGTGCGGAACACACGCGGGCGACCGTCGTATTTACGCAGACGCCAAAACGCCGGGAACATCGGGATATAGCTCATGAGCAGAAAGACGACGTTCATCGAGAAGAAGACCCAAAAGACGTCGGAACCTTCGCCCAGCGGAATCTGAAGTAGCAGCACCAAGCTGGCAAAACAACCGTTAATGAGTGCCGAGCCATTGGGCATGCCGGTCTTCTTGGACACCAGTGCAAAGGGGCGCGGCATGTTGCCATGGCGCGCGGCATAGCTCGCCACGTTGTTGACGCCAAAACTCCAGCAGATCATGTTGGCGAACAGCGTTACCAAAAATGCCACGCCCACGACCATTGTCAGCGGGTGGCTGCGCCCCACCATGGCGGCAACCGCGTCCACAATGCCCGAATCGAGCGAAAGCTGCTCGGTGGGAACCGCGGCTCCGATGCCGATGCCGCAGATGATATAGATTGCCGCAATGGCAACACCACCGGCGATAACCGCCTTGGGGATATCGCGCGACGGGTTTTTCATCGTGCTGGCAAAGGTCGCTACCACTTCGAAGCCCATAAAGTTAAACAGGATGATCGATAGGTATGTCAATGAATTGGTGTCGCCCAGATCTGGAATGAAAGTCTTGAGCGACATATCGTTGGCAAAGCCGTTATTGCAGGCAAACCAGATGCCGACGATTCCCACCACGGTGGTAATGAGCACCTTGATGACGGCGCCGCCATCCATGACCCAATCGGCCTCGGCCACCGGCTGCATTGCCATGACCGTGACGCCCCACACAAAGGCAAGCTCGATGGCAATTCGGACCCCAAGCGAAAATTCGATGCCCCATACCGCATTGATGACACTGGGGAACATGCAGGCGATACTTGCCACCCACAGTGGAAAGTTGACCCAATAGCACCAGGAGCAGCGGGCGCCCCAACGGTCGCCCAAGCCCAGGCGAACCCAATCGTACAGGCCACCCTCGGAATCGAACGCCGTACCGAGCTCGGCCACCACCAGGCCATAGGGAAGCAAAAACGTAATGATGAGGAAGATCCACCAGAAGAACTGCACGTTACCCATGGCAGATGCCGGAGCGGCCGCCTCGATGGTAAAGACAACGCAGATAACCGAGAGGATGACCTCGAACAGGGAGAACTTTTTACCTGCCACGACACGCTCCCCCTACAGCAAAAAGGATGGCATCTGTACCGAAGGCGCAGCCCAAGGTAGGGTTGCAGGCCGCGTCACCGGTGCAGGTGCCATCCCAAAGAGAAGAGAGGATGCAATTGTTGGACCAACGCTCGCGGAACAGGCGCGTGTAGATAACGATACGCTGGTACATAGATACTCCGATCAAAACGGTCGCGCTCGCAACCGGAAACTATCAGCAATTGAATACGCGTCTGACCTGGGAAATTCAAGCGAACAATTGGCCTAACCCGCAATAAATCCCAGATCAGACGCGTACTCAATCAAAGAGGCGGGCACTCCGAAGTGGAGGCAACGGAGTGCCCAAAGAAAACCCAGCCGACCAAGACATCAAGCAGCAGCCCATCAATGCCCCGAGATGGGACGACACGCCACCTGTCCGATTGATCGGCTGGGTTTTCGAGGTGCCCCAGGTCGCCGCGAAAGAGGAGCGAAGCGTACTTTGGTACGCGAGCGACGGTTTGAGCGGCGAGATGGGGTGCCTCGGAAAGCCAGACGATTAAGCGGACGGCTCCTGCTGCGTGATGCAGTGGATGTTGCCGCCGCCGAAGACGACCTGCTCGGACTGAACGCCGACGCACTTGTAGACGCCCTCGCCCCAGACCTCGTCGTAGATCTTCTGGAGCGTGTCGACGGCCAGCTGGTCGTTCTCGTCGCCGTACTGCGGGACGATAACGCCGTGGTTGGTCACGAGGTAGTTCATGTAGGAGGCGATCAGCGGCTCGTCGGGGACGCGAGGCTCGGCGTTCTCGTCGGCGTCGATGGTGTCGCAGGAGGCCTGGTCCATGAACAGCGGGTTCACGGGCATGCAGAGCTTGTAGACCTTCATCTTGCGGCCCTTGGCGTCAACGGCGTTGGAGAGGGTCTCGTAGGCGGCGTGGCACTGCTCGTAGAACGGATACTCGGGATCGTCGGTCCAGATGCAGGCCATGACGCCCGGGGCGATGAACGTGGCGACGTCGTCGATGTGGCCGTTGGTCTCCTCGGGGTCGATGCCCTCCTTGACCCAGATGACCTTCTCGACGCCCAGGTAATCCTTGAGGTGCTCGTCCATGTAGGCGCGGAGCTCCTCGCTCCAGGGCTCGAACTTCTTCTTGAACTTGGGCCAGATGGACTCGGGATCCTCTTCCTCCTCGAGCACCGCAGAGCAGGTGCGGCCCGGGGAGAGCAGGCACTGGTCGGTCACGACAAGGGTGCCCTCGCCGTCAACGGTGATGGAGCCGCCCTCGAGGATCATGTCGTCGGGACGATAGCGACGGCAGCCGGAGAGCTCAGCCATCTTAAGGGCGATCTGCTCGTCCTTATCCCACGGGAAATAAAGGCCATCGACGAGACCGCCATAGGCGTTGAAGTGCCAGTGGTTGGCGCGCTTCTCGCCCTTACCGTTGATGACATAGGTAGCAGCGGTGTCGCGGAACCAAGCGTCGTCGGTGGTCATCTCGATAACGGTGACGTTCTCGTCCTCTTCGAAGACGGCCTTGCAGTTGGCGTAGTCGGCCTGGTTGGCGCACATGGTGACCGGGGTGAACTCGGCGATGGCGCGAGCGATGGCGGCATACTGCTTCTGAGCCGGCTTGGCGCCGTGGGCCCAGGTGTCGGTGCGGTGGGGCCAGCCCATCCACACGCGATCCTGCGGGGCGAACTCGGCGGGCATAAAGAAGCCGTCGGCCTTGGGGGTGGACTCGGACTCGGTGATCGTACGCATAAGATTTCCTCCAAATCGAACGATCGCTTGCCGCGGGCGGGTTACCCGCAGCCTAAAACCAAGAGATAGTGGGCGCCCGTCCCCCGGCAAAGGTCGGGGCGCCCGGTGCCGATTTTCACGGTGCCGCACCGGCGAGCGGCGACGTAGCCAAGTGCGCGGAGACAAAACGCACGAAGGATACGGAAGAGAGATTGGGGTGGGCGGTGGTTACCGGAGCTATCGCTCACACCCACCCCGGGGAATGGTTAGCAAACCTGTCGTTTGGGCACGCCTCCGAAGAGGCTAGAGTGCCCGGAGTCGGGAGCGACAAGCCCGACGAAGCGCACGTTGGTACGCGAGGAGGGTTGGAGCCCCAGAACCGGGTGCTCTAGTTCTCCTCGGCCTCGGCGGCCTCCTCAGCGAGACGCTGAGCAGCCAGCTCGGGGGTGAGACCCATGTACTCGGTCTCGCGGCCCTTGGCGCTGACGACGCGGACAACCTCGCCGATGAGCAGAAGCACGATGAAGATAACGATCATCGGGAGCTTGTCGCCAATTTCAGCGGCAGAGAACGGCACCAGCGTTGCAACGATGGCCAGGATCAGCTCGATGCAAGGGATGGCCAGCATGACCTTCATCATGGCGCCCTTAAACGGGAACGTGAAGATGCGCTCGCGGTTCGGGTCGTTCTTGCGAAGGTTGAGGAACGCCGGGAACATCGGGATATAGGTGAGCAGCAGGAAGACGACGGAGGTGCCGAAGAGCATCCAGAAGACACCGTTGGAGATGGCGTCGATGGGAACTAGCTGCAGGCACAGTACCAGGGAGGCAACGATGGCGTTGACCAGGTTGGCGCCGTTGGGCATGTCGTCATCCGAGATCATCGAGGCAAAGACCTTGGGCATGTTGCCGTGCTCGGCAGCGTAGCGAGCAACGGAGTTAACGCCGAAGGACCAAGCGGCCATGTTGGCGAACAGGGTGATCAGGAAGGCGATGCAGATGACCTTGAAGATCATGGAGTCGCCCACCATGGTCTGGACTGCGACAATCATGCCATAGTCGGGGTCGATGGAATCGGCCGGCACAGCAGCGCCGATGCCAAAGCCAGCGAACAGGTAGATCACGGCGATGGACAGGCCACCGACGATGATAGCCTTGGGGATATCGCGAGCGGGATCGGCCATGTCGTCGGTCATGGTGCAGATGACCTCGAAGCCCATGAAGTTAAAGATGATGATCGACAGGTAGCCGAGAGCGTTGGTGTTGGTGAGCTCGGGCAGGAAGGTGGCAGCGGACATGTCGTTCGCAAAACCGTTCTCCATGGCATACCAAATGCCCAAAGCGCCAACGATAACGGCGACGGCGACCTTGATGATGGCGCCACCGTTAAGGACCCACTCGGAGTCGGCCGCCTTGGAGCGGCCCATGAGGTAGACGATCCACACAAAGGCAAGATCGATACCCATCTTGGCGATCAAGTTGAACTCGACGCCAAAGACCATGCCCAAAATGTCGGGAAACATGGTAGCCAGCGAGGCGATCCACAGCGGGTAGTTGACCCAGTAGTAGTACGAGATGCGGGCGCCCCATTTGTCGCCCAGGCCATCGCGTACCCAGTCGTAAATGCCGCCCTCGCCGTCATAGGTGGTACCGAGCTCGGCGACAACCATGCCGTAGGGAAGCAGGAAGGTCAGGATCAGGAAGATCCACCAGAAGAACTGCTGGTTGCCAATGGCGGCAGCAGGAGCGGCGGCCTCGCAAACGAAGACGACGCAGATGATGGTCGAAATGACCGTCAAGAAGGAAAGCTTTTTCTTTCCGTCGCTCATGATGAGCTCCTTCGCTCAGTCTTGGACAGATCCGAGGCCCTAAGGTATTAAGGCAATTGCTTGGGCCTCGGTGAGCGGGCGACAGGAGACGAGCATCCGCCGCCCGCAAACGTGCTTTTAGAAGCCTTGAGGCTTAGAGTTGCTCGAGAGCCTCGAGAGCGGCGTGGAGCTCAGCCTTGGCGGAGTACTCGACACCCTCGTCGTTGAGCGGGGTGCGCTTGCCCAGGGCGGCAAGGAGAGCACGGATGGAGTGCTTGCGGTTCTCGGCCTCGACCCAGCACAGGGAGCACTCGGGATCGTCCATGACCTCGTCGACGACCTCCTCGTTGCGGGTGGCCGGCAGGCAGTGCATGAACTTGGAGTTGGGGCCGGCGAAGTTCATCATGTCCATGGTGACCTGATACTTGGGATAGAACACGTCCATGTAGTTCTCGCCCGAGACCTCCTCGTCGTACAGGCCATACCACACGTCGGTGTAGATGAAGTCAGCGCCCTTGATGCACTCGATGTCGTCGGAGATGACGACCGAGCCGCCGGAGACCTTGCAGTTCTCCTCGGCGATGGCCATCATCTGCTTGCCGAACTCGGCGCGCTCCTCGACGGTGCCAACGTGCAGGCCGCCGTCGGGGATCTGGTGGCCCTTAGGTCCAAACTGGACAAACTTCATGCCGACCTTGGAGGCGATGAACATGAGGGAGACGCAGACCTGGGTGGCGTCGCCGATGAAGGCCAGGGTGCAGTCCTCGATCTTCTTGCCCTCGGGGAGGTTCTCGAGCATGGTCATGAGGTCGCCCATCTCCTGCGTGGGGTGGTTGAACTCGGACATGCCGTTGATGACGGGCACAGCGGAGCCCTCGGCGAGGCCGACGACGTCCTTGTGACGGTCAACGCGAGCCATCATGATGTCGAGCAGGTCGCCCATGACGCGAGCGGTGTCGCCCAGGGACTCGTGGCCACCGAGCTGAATGGTGCCAGGGCCATAGAACTGAGCGTGGCCGCCGAGGTCGCACATAGCGGTCTCGAAGGAAAGACGGGTGCGGGTGGAGACCTGCTGGAAGATCATGCCAAGGCTCTTGTTGCGGAGCAGGTGCGGATAATAACCGTCAACCTTGATGGCCTTCTTCATTGCCAGGCCAAGATCCTCGATAGCCAGGATCTGCTCTTTGGTGAAGTCGTTGGTGTCGATGAAATCCTTAGGCAGTGCCATGTCGATTTCCTTTCCGCCGGTCTTGCCGACTATTACTATGAGGCGCTCGTACATCAACGCCTCGTGTTGACAAGACCATCATTCACCCGTATGCAATTTTTACCTAGTTTATTCGGGATTAAAGACCGTTCACGGAGTTACACCCCCTCTAAACCTATATAAACCCGCAGGTCAAGAGTTTACAGGGGGTTTACCATCTAGAACCGCGAACGGTATACGGCTATGCTGTATCTCGGCGCCTAATCCGCAATGAAACGAAGGGTTGAGACGTCTATATCCCACAAGGTATACAGGGCTCGGCCATAGAATAAATGAAATGGGACGGTGACAGATGAACACCCTGATGTTCTTCTATACCCTAGCGATACTCGTGATCTGTATTGTGACGGCGGTGCTCTCGCTTGCCGCCTATGCCTCATCTCGTCGACGCTTCTTTATCTATGGCAGCGGCGTATTTATCTGCTATGCCATCGAGATGACCGAGATTTTCTTTTTTGAATACACGCTGCAAAACCAGAGTTTTCCGGCCAGCGACTATTACTCAATTACCATGCCTGTTTTGCGGACCTTTGTGGCGACCGCTTCGCAGGCTTTTATTTGGCTCATTGCCATGGATTTGCTCGACAAGCATTCAAAAAAGCAGTTTGTCATTCCCGTCGCAACGTTCTTGCTGAGCGAGCTGCTGATTATCGTCGCTGTCCCCTACGGCCCCATTCATCAATGGCTCTACTACACGATGCGTCAGGTGTTCCTTGTTTTCGTGGGACTATATATCTTTTGGACGGCACGCAAGAGCACACAAGTCGAGCTGAAGGCACGCGTTAACAACCAACGAAAGCACCTGATTATCGGCGCTATTCTGGTCGGTTGCATCGTTGCCGAGGATTTCTACAACATTCTAATTGTCCCCATGAGTCTGGCGCCCTCTTGGCTGCAACTATATCTGTCCGAGCGCAACTTTAGCGAAAACGTCTTTGCCTGCTACTTTGCGATTCTGCTGATCATCTACTCCTACCACGTGCTTTCAATCCGCATGCAGGAGGCGCCCGAGGAAAAGAACGTCAGCGATCTTGATCGACACATCGAAGAGCAGATGCCCTTCTATCGCAACGCCTACAAGCTCTCCAACCGTGAGACCGAAGTTATGCGTCTGGTCGTACTGGGCAAATCGAACCAAGAGATCGCTGACGAGCTATTCCTTGCCGTGGGCACCGTCAAGACCCACATCCACAACATCCTGGTCAAAACCGAACAGCAAAACCGCACGACGCTCATCCTCCACTTTTGGAAGCGCTGAGGTTACGCGGTTTTGCCAAACCGCGTAACGGCTCGACGCTGCAAGCGCCCCTAGGCGGCAATCTGACGTTCAATCGTCGGTCGCGCACCGAAGTACGCTTCCCTCCTCTTTCACGTCACCTTGCTCGCCTAGGGGCGCTTTCGCTGACGTATGCTCAACCTGTGATGATTTTACTTTTCGCTAGGCAGGTTACTCGCTGTAGCGGGTGGCGATGGCAGCTTGTACCATGCCGGCGCTCATGAGATAGGTCACCAGGAAGTAGCCACCATAGGCCGCCAGGAAAATCGCGCAGGTGAGGCCCACGGTGCCGGCGATGCTCATATCGCCGAATACGCTCACCAGCTCGATGATCACTTTGAGCGCCACAAAGGAGTGCGCCAAGCCCACTGCCAGCGGGAACAGGAAGAACACCGCTTGCTGCGCCATCACCGAATGCCGGATCTGACGGTCGTCACAGCCGATCTGTGCCAGCACACGATAGCTGCGGCTGCCGTCGGCCACATTGGAGAGCTGCTGGATCGACAGAATCGCCGCACATGCAATGACCAGCACAAAGCCAATGTAGATGGCTAGATAGCTAATCATGCCGTTCATCTGCGCTGCTTGCGTGTACATCTCGGAACGCGTGATGAAGACTCCCCATCCCCCCGGCTCCTTGCCGTCAACGAGCAGATTGTCGAGCATGGTGTATTTAATGCTCTCGTCTGCCTTGCTCACATCCATCCCCTGCTTGTAGTTAACGAGCAGATTACTGGAATACGGCTGCAGATTAAGCTGGGACAGCAGTTCATCGGCTACGACCACGGTACCGGGATTGCTGCCCATCGCCGAGTTGGCGATGGCCGCCGTGTCCTCGTCCGACTTATCGGTTGCGGGCTTGAGCTCATGCCCGCCCAAGGTGAGGGTATGGCCGCCGGCCATGTATTTGGTGTACAGGTCGCCCAGCTCACCGCCCATATCACACGTGAGCAGATACTGGTCGCGGCCAATGCTCACCGGCTCCTCGCCCATCATCTGGCGCAGTTTGTTGTACTGGCTCGCCGGCGTCACATACAGACCCATCGCATCGGCGTTGCTTCCCTCGAGCGCCTTGGGAAGCTTTTCGCCCATGGCCTTGCACATCTCGCCCGCCACCACCGAGGGGCCCGAGCCGCCAAGCGGGTAACTCAGATACGAATCGATCTGCACATGCTCACCGGCAACATCGGCGATATTGACCTTTTTGCCGGTCTCGTCGTTGTTGTCCGCCGACTTGCGCTCGCCATGCCATGCAGCGTACAAATCGACCGTTGCATCGGCCAGCACCATGCGATCGGCCTCAGACGGATTGACATACTCCTTGTAGTAGTCGA
>CABSNA010000004.1 GCA_902478865.1 uncultured Collinsella sp. | reverse complement strand
CATTGCTCGGGTCATTTATTTCTCCTCAATAAGCTTGTCGACCTCGGCCATAAGCGCGTCGACAATTTGGTCCTCAGCTACTTTACCAATGATCTGGCCATGCGAAAAGAGCAAGGCCTGACCACGTCCGCAAGCAACGCCCAGATCGGCATCAGAAGCCTCGCCGGGGCCATTAACGGCACATCCCATCACAGCGATCGAAAGCGGCGCGGAGTAGTTCTTAAGCCGCTCGGTAACCTCCTCGGCAATGGGAATAAGGTTAACCTGACAGCGGGCGCATGTGGGGCACGAGACAATCTCGGGGCCACGGCGACGCAGGCCCAACGACTGCAGAATACCCCAGGCAACCGGCGGCTCCTCAACCGGATCGGCTGTGAGCGACACACGCATGGTGTCGCCAATGCCTTCGGAAAGCAAGATACCCAAGCCTACAGAGCTCTTGATGGTACCCTGGAGCTTGGTCCCCGCCTCCGTCACGCCCAGGTGAAGCGGAACGTGGGGAATCTCACGCGACAGGGCTCGATAGGTATCAAGCGTCGTTTGCACGCTATGGGCCTTGGCCGAAAGCACAATGTTCGTAAAGCCGCGGTCTTCAAAATGCTTGACGAAACGCTCGCTCGACATCACGAGCTTTTCGGGCTGCGTGAGGTCGTCGCGCTCGGCGATATCCTGCTCAAGCGAGCCCGCGTTCACGCCAATGCGAATCGCGCACCCAACGGCGCCCGCGGCATCGATCACGGCATCGACCTTGGCCCAATCGCCAATGTTGCCGGGATTGATGCGGAGCTTGGCGGCACCGGCCTCCACAGCGCCAATGGCCAGCTTGTGGTTAAAGTGGATATCGGCAACGATTGGCACCGGAGACTCGGCACAGATGGTGCGGAAACCCTCAAGCGCGGCCTCGGTGGGCACGCTCACACGCACGATATCGCAGCCAGCCTGCGCCAACGCGCACACTTGCGCAAGCGTTGCCTGGGCGTCAGCGGTATCGGTGCAGGTCATGGATTGGACCACCACCGGCGCGCCGCCACCGATCTGCACACCGCCCACATGCACGGGGCGCGTCAACTCGCGAGGCAAAGGATGGGATAAAGACAATCCAAACACTCCCCTACAGGATAAATCGAAGGACGTCGGAACGAAGCATATAGACAAACAGCAGCGCAAAGAGCGCGATGCCCACATAGCTCACAATCGTCTGGACCTTGAGCGGAAGCTCGCGGCCAGCAATCTTTTGAATGATCTCGATGACCAGCTTGCCGCCATCGAGTGGTGGGATGGGCAGCAGGTTCATAAAGCCAAGCGAGAACGAAATGAGGGCGGCAAACGAAAGGAACGTGGCAGGGCCGGCAGCAGCAGCCTGTGAGGACATAACGCTAATGCCCACGATCGAAGAAGACTGATCGAGAATCTCCATCGTATGCTGCGGCTGGAGCAGGCGCATCACGCCCTCCGCTGTCTGCACGACATAGGAGAACGAAAGGCGAGCCGACGTGATGGGGTCTAAACGGACCACCTGCGTAGAGGCATACACACCTAGGCGCTCGTCCTCTTTGAGCGCAACCGAGGTCGAATGCTGCTTGCCGTCGCGCTCATACTCAATGGCGATATCGTCCTTACCGGCGGCCTTGCCGATGGCATCGTAAACATCCATCCAAGTAGAGCACGATACTCCGTCAACCGAAAGGATCGCGTCGCCGCCCTCGATACCCGCCTTGGCGGCAATAGACCCCTCGTCAACCTGACCGATCACGTTGGTATCCATCGGCACGGTGACACCCGCAATAGAGTAGATGCTCATAAGCAGCAAAAAGCCCGTCAGGATATTGACGAGAATGCCCGCGAGCAGCATAAAGGCGCGCTTGAGAAAACCCTGGCCCAGATAGGTATGCGAACGCTCTTGCGCAAGGAACTCGGCTTCGCCGCACGGCAGCTCCCACACATCGCCCTCGGTAGTCGCATGCTCTCGATCGAAACGGCGGCCGTCAAAGGTGGTGTAACCCGCCGCGTCTCGTGGCAGCGTCTGATACTTGGTGGGATAGTAGCTCGGCGAGGGCTTCTCCCCTTCCTCATACCAAGGCGCGATAGAGCCCCAACCCAAGAGCAAGGCGCATGCCTCGAGCACAACCTCCTCGGATAGCTCGAGCTCGGCGGCAAGGTCGGCCACGGTCACGCGACCATGACGATAGATAGCCGCGAGCACGCGATCGGCGCACGAGACGTCGGTCGGATCCATACCGCAGATGGCAGCGTAGCCACCCAGCAGCAGCGGGGTCACGCCAAACTTGGTTCCAATGCGACGTGACGTGTAATGGATGTCAAAGCGACACGGCAGGCCCAAAAAGAACTCGGTCACACGGACGCCGCAGGCACGCGCCGCCAAAAAGTGGCCGCCCTCGTGCAAAAACACAAGGACGGAAAGCATCAGCAGGCCCCAAAAGACCGATGAGAGAACGCTCAGAACAGTATCCATAAAACGAAAAAGCAATCCTTATGGGTTAGGAACGGGTTGCGGCGAGCACCTGCGCAGCCTTTTCACGCGCCCATGCATCGATGTCGCGAAGCTGCTCAAACGAATCGACCGCCTGCATATCGTGAGAATCCATGCAGGATTCCACAATGCGATCGATATCGGTAAAGCTGCAGCCATCGTGCAGGAAGGCATCGACGGCGACCTCGTTGGCGGCATTGAGCACGCACGGCATGGTGCCACCCGTCTTGCCGGCACGTTCGGCCAGTGCCAGACAGCGGAAGGTATCCATGTCGGCAGCATCAAACGTGAGCTGCCCCAGCTCGCGGAAATCGATACGAGGCGCCAGGGTATCCCAACGCTCGGGATACGAGAACGCGAACTGGATGGGAATACGCATGTCGGAAGCACCGAGATGCGCCATCACGGAGCCGTCGGCGAACTCGACCATAGAGTGAATCTTGGACTGACGCTGCACGACCACGTTAATGAAATCGAGGTCGCAGTTAAACAGATGCATGGCCTCAATGCGCTCCAGGCCCTTGTTCATGAGGGTGGCGGAGTCGATGGTGATCTTGGCACCCATGGCCCACGTGGGATGTGCGAGGGCATCGGCACGCGTCACGCGGTCGAGCTCGTCGCGGGTGCGGCCAAAGAACGGACCGCCCGAGCAGGTGAGCCAAATACAATGAGCCTCGCGTGGGTTCTCCCCCAGATAGCACTGGTAGATGGCGGAGTGCTCAGAGTCGACTGGAATAAGCTGGCCCGGTTGCGCCAACGGCATAAGCAAGTCGCCGCCGACGACGAGGGACTCCTTGTTGGCAAGGGCAAGACGCTTATTCGAGGTCAAGGCCGCATGGCTCGCCTCGAGACCGGCGGCGCCCACAATAGCGACGAGCACGCAGTCGACATCGTCGCGACGCGCGAGCTCGCAAACCGCCTGCGCGCCAACGCCGAGCTTCGTTCCCTCGGGCAACTCCTGCAGCACGGCGTCATCGCCATGAGCGACATCGGCCACGGCAACCGCCGGAACCGAGAACTCGCGGGCAGCGGCAACAAGCTCGGAGGTACTGGAGTTAACGGACAGCGCCGTCACCTGCAGGCGATCGGCATGCTGGCGGCACACATCGAGCGCCTGGGTGCCGATAGAGCCCGTACAACCCAGGATGGCAACACGGAGACGTCCATCGGGGCCATACGTCGTCTGGAAGGACATTACAGCACGCCTCCGATCATCAAAAGCAGCTGCGCGGTAATGCAGCCAAAGATAAGCGAATCGCTACGATCGAGCATGCCGCCGTGGCCCGGGATAAGGTTACCGGAATCCTTAACGCCCACACCGCGCTTGATGCGCGACTCGATGAGGTCTCCGATAACGCCCAGGACGGACACGACCACGCCGCACAGCAGCGCATAGGGCAGGCTGAGCTTGTAGAAGTGCGTCGCCCACAGGATGAGCCAAATCAAAACCGAGCCCAGGATGCCGCCGACAAACCCCTCCCAGCTCTTTTTGGGAGAGATCTTGGGAACCATCTTGTGCTTGCCGATACGGCTACCCACGATGTAGGCGAACGAATCGGAGACCCAAAGGGACGCGCAAACGCCCACCGAAAGCAGGGCGCCGGCAAAACCGGGCACGGCATCGCGCAGCAGCACGATAGCCGACAGCATAAAGCCAGTGTAGATGGGACCCATGAGCGTCACGGCCACATCAGAGATGCGGGTACGCGGCGACCAAACATACCAAATGCCCACAGCGAGCATCAGGGCAAAAAGCAGGGCATTCAGCAACATCGAATCGCCCAACGCCGACAGCGGAAAGAGTACGGCGGCAGCGATACCCATGCGCTCGTTAGCCATCTTGCCATCGAGCCTCGTCATACGGAAAAACTCATAGCAGCACAGACCGCTCATGACAGAAACAAAGATGGCCGTGGGCACAATACCCAAAACCAGGCACAGGATAAAGACAACGGCGTAGACGATACCAGCGGCGGCACGGGTAATAAAGCCCGCCAGCCACGAACCGGTGCCGTTCTTCGCTGCAGGCGCTCCCGCAGTGGCAGCTTTACGCGCAGGCGTCTTGGGAGCAGATGCCTTGGGACGATCGGACACGATTAAGCCTCCTCGGTCTTGCTCAGTCCACCAAACCTACGGTCACGGCCCTGATAGGCCAAAATGGCGTCGACAAGGCCCCAACGATCAAAGTCAGGCCAATAGGTATCGGTGACGTAGAACTCGGAATAAGCCACCTGCCACAGCAGATAGTTCGAAAGGCGCAGCTCACCAGAGGTGCGAATCACAAGCTCAGGATCGGGAAGACCGGCGGTATAAAGGTGAGAAGCCACCATGTCGTCATCAATTGCGGCAGGGTCGATCTTACCGGCGGCAACGTCGAGTGCGATCTGACGGACAGCGCGAGTAATCTCGGCACGCGCGCCGTAGTTGACGGCAAGCGCCAGCGTCATACCGGTGTGATCGGCGCACTCGGCAAGACCGCGTTCAAAAACGTCGCGGGTCTTCTTGGGCAGCGCGGAAATATCACCCAAAAAGACAACGCGCACATTTTCGCGCTTTAGAAGCGGCAGCTCGTCAATGAACGTCTTGGCAAACAGATGCATCAAGACGTTGACCTCATGCTGCGGGCGGTTCCAGTTTTCCGTAGAAAACGCATAGGCCGAAAGCACGTCGACGCCCAGACGCACGCAGGCGGTAATAATCTCACGAAGGGAGACGATACCCGCCTTGTGGCCCTCGGTGCGTGCGAGACCGCGCGACGTGGCCCAACGACCGTTGCCGTCCATGATGCACGAGATATGGTGCGGAATGTTATTGAGATCAAGGTCGGAAAAACCGACGCCCGCAGGGGCGTCGGCAAAGTACTCGACCAGTTTATGCTCGTCGTATTGCACCTTAGATCTCCATGACCTCGGCTTCTTTTTCCTTCAGAAGCTCCTCGACCTTGGCGACATACTCATCAGTGTGCTTCTGGACCTTTGCCTGCTCGCGACGGACATCGTCCTCGGTGAGCTCCTCATCGCGCTCGAGCTTGTTGTTGAAGTCGCGACGGATGTTACGGATAGACACCTTGGCCTGCTCGGCGTACTCGCGGCACTCCTTGACGAGCTCGCGACGGCGCTCCTCAGTGGGAGCCGGGAACGGCAAACGAACGACGGTGCCATCGGAGTTGGGGGTAATACCCAGATCGGAAGCGCCGATGGCCTTGACGATAGCGTTGATGAGTGCCTTGTCCCACGGCTCGATGAGCAGCATGTGGGCCTCGGGGGTCTTGACGGCGGCAACCTGCGTGACCGGCGTGGGAACACCGTAATAATCGACGGTGATGTCGGACAGAATGTTGGCATTGGCGCGGCCGGTACGAACCTTGGAGAAGTTATGCTTGAGGGACTCGAGCGACTTGTCCATATGGGCGGTGATGTTCTCTGCCATGCTTAATCCTCCTGATAGACGAGCGTGCCGACGGGCTCACCCGCGAGCGCGCGCTTGACGGTGTCCTCGCCATCGATGTTGAGGACCAAAATCGGCATACGGTTATCCTGGCACAGTGCCGTAGCGGTGGAATCCATAACCTGCAGACCGCGGACGAGAACCTCGTGATAGGTAATCTTGTCAAAACGGACGGCATCAGCGCACTTGACGGGATCCTTATCGTAGATGCCGTCAACCTTGGTGGCTTTAATCAGAATCTCGGCGCCGATCTCGCACGCACGAAGAGCCGCGGCGGTGTCGGTCGTAAAGTACGGATTGCCCGAACCGGCGGCAAAAATAACGACGTTGCCCTTGGAAAGGTGGTTGATGGCGCGACGGCGAATATAGGGCTCGCAGATCTCGTTCATCTGGATAGCGCTCATCACGCGGCAGGGAACATCGTTATGCTCGAAGGCATCCTGCAGGGCGAGCGCGTTCATAACGGTTGCCAGCATGCCCATGTAGTCGGCCTGAGCACGCTCCATGCCACCGGCAGCGCCTGCCATGCCGCGGAAAATATTGCCGCCGCCGACAACGACGCCGACCTCATGGCCAACGGCGAGCAGCTCCTTGACCTGCTTAGCAAGATGGTCGGTAACCTTGGGGTCGATGCCATATTGGCCGTCGCCCATCAGCGCTTCGCCGGAAAGCTTAAGAAGCACGCGTTTATATCGGATGTCGGACAAAGCGATCCTCCTTTAGATTGAACTCTCAACATTCTATCAAAGGCTCTAAGAAGAGCCATGAAAAAGCAGGCTGTGAGTAAAACCCACAGCCTGCTCATTACCAGCTACAAGAGCTTATTTACTCGCCACGGACCAGACGGTCAAAGGCAACGACGGTAATGGTGTCGCCGAGCTCCTTGGAGACCTGCTCAGCGTACTTCTTGATGGTGAGGGAGCTGTCCTTGATGAACTCCTGCTCGGTGAGCACGGACTGCTTGTAGAACTTCTCCAGACGGCCGACAGCCATCTTCTCCTGGATAGCCTCGGGCTTACCGGACTCGGCAGCCTGAGCCATGTAGATCTGCTTCTCGTGCTCGACGGTCTCGGCCGGAACCTGATCGCGGGTAGCGCAGATCGGGGCGACGGCGGCAACCTGAAGGGCAACGTCGTGAGCGAAGGTCTTGAAGGATTCAGCCTGAGCGGTCTCAGCCTTCTCGAAGGCGAACTCGACGAGGACGCCGATCTTACCACCCATGTGGATGTAAGAAGCGAGCGCGCCGTTCTCAGCCTTGCGGGCAGCGAAGCGGGAGATCTTCATGTTCTCGCCCATGATGTGAATCATCTCGGTGAGCTCGGAGGAAACGGTCTCCTCGCCCATCGGCTTCTCGAGCAGAGCGTCGACGTCAGCAGGCTCGGTGGTAGCGACAACCTCAGCGACCTTGGAAGCAAAGCCGGTGAACTTGGCGTTAGAGCCAACGAAGTCGGTCTCGCAGGAGAGCTCGAGCAGAGCGCCGGTCTTGCCATCCTCGGAGACGAACGCGGCGACAGCGCCCTCGTTGGTCTCACGGCCAGCCTTCTTGGCAGCCTTGGCAAGGCCGTTCTTACGCAGAACGTCGACAGCGGCGTCCATGTCGCCGTCAGCCTCGACGAGAGCCTTCTTGCACTCCATCATCGGGGAGTCGGTCATCTCGCGGAGCTGCTTGACCATAGCGGCGGTAATCTGGGCCATTGTGGTTCCTTTCAAAGAGATGAAAAAGAATTAACTAAGACTGATTTACTCGGCCTTGGGCTCAGCGGCCATCTCGGCCTCGGAGACCTGCTCCTTATCAGAGCCAGCGAGGCAGGCGTCAGCCATGAGCTCGCACATAAGGGTGACAGCGGAGATAGCGTCATCGTTGCAGGGGATGCCGTACTCGACCTCGTCGGGATCGGAGTTGGTGTCGATCAGGGCGACGACGGGGATGTTCAGGCGCTGAGCCTCCTTGATGGCGTTCTCCTCGCGCTTGGTGTCGATGACGAAGAGAGCCTGGGGCAGACCCTTCATGTCGCGGGCGCCACCGAGGTTGGTCTGGAGCTTGGTGAGCTCCTTGCCGAGAACAGCCTGCTCCTTCTTGGGCAGAACAGCCATGCGGCCGTCCTCGACCATGGCCTCGAGCTCCTCCATGCGGTTGATGCGGGAGCGGATGGTGACGAAGTTGGTCAGCATACCGCCGAGCCAACGCTGGTTGATGTAAGGCATGTTGGCGCGCTCAGCAGCGTTCTTGACGGCCTCCTGAGCCTGCTTCTTGGTGCCGACGAACAGCACGTTGCCGCCCTTGGCGACGTTCTTGACGAAGGTGTAGGCCTGGTCGGCGTCGAGGATGGTCTGCTTGAGGTCGAGGATATAGATGCCGTTGCGCTCACCGAAGATGAACGGCTTCATCTTGGGGTTCCAGCGACGGGTCTGGTGACCGAAGTGGCAGCCGGCCTCGAGCAGGGTGCGGATATTAATCTTGGTAGCCATGTTAAACCTCCTGTGGTTTGCCTCCGCGCGGGGTCATCCTCCAAAACCAACCCGGACATGTGCTACCAAAGCCCGGGCACCACGGTATGAAGTAGCCGCGCGTGCGTGATAAAAACATGTTGCCGTGAAGCAACCCAATGAATGATAGCAGGAATGCCTCTTCCTGCCAACCCGCAATCAAAACCACACACCTGAGTGCGGCGCGGGACGTCCCAGCCACTATTCGCCGCGGGGATGGGCTTGAGCCACAGCCCGCTTAAGCCGATCGGGTGTGAGATGCGTGTAGATCTGCGTCGTGGACAGGCTCGCATGACCTAGCAGCTCTTGAACCGAGCGCAGGTCCGCACCGCCCTCGAGCAAGTCGGTCGCAAAGGTATGGCGCATCGCATGCGGGGCGATGTCAGCCGGAATGCCGGCGAGCGTCGCCAGCGTATGGAACCGCCGCCGGAGCATCGCGGCGCTCATGCGATTGCCGCGCGCCGATATAAGCAGCGGATGCGGCCCGGTAGCGAGGTCGCGGCGCTTTGCCCGAGCGAGCAACTCCGGCCTCCCCTCTTCAATATAGAGACGCGTCACATCGAGCGCACGACGATACAGAGGAACGATGCGCTCCTTGCTTCCCTTGCCCCACAGGCGCAGCGTGCGCTCGGACCATGAGATGGATTCCACATTGAGCGCCGCAAGCTCTGAGATGCGGGCACCCGAGGCATAGAGCAACTCGAGCATCGCCGCATCGCGCAGTCCCGCGGGCGTCGAGGTATCAGGCGTCTTGAGCAGCGCCTCGACCTGCTGGGTCGTAAGGACGCCCGGCAGGTCACGCGGCAGCTTGGGCGACGCGATTGCCGAGACCGCATCGCCCTCGACAATCCCCTCGGCAGCCATCCAGCGATAGAGAGATCGAATAGCCGACAGGTGCGCCGCAAGCGTTCGGGGAGCCACCTGCTCACGCGAAAGCTCGGCAAGATAGCGACGAATGGTGCGCACGTCGGCAGCGAAAGCATCGATATCCTCGCGCTCGCACCAGGCAGCGAAGCGCTCCAGCCTCGAGCCATAGGCCGTCACCGTGTTGGGAGAAAGTCCCTCGACGCGTGCGATATAGGCGATAAACGAGTCGACGGTGTCGTACAGGTCAAAGGCTATGACCGGTCGCCTCCAAACAAGTCGGAACGCGCGGCCAAGTAGGCATCGAGGGCCTCGAGCGCACGGTCCGCATAGGCCTGGTAGCGGTCGCGCTTGCTGCGGCGCTTACCATCCTCGAGTGGCGGCACCAGGCCAAAGTTGACATGCATGGGCTGATAGCCCACGGTGGCAGGATCGGTCGCATAGCCCACGAGCGCACCCAGGGCGCCCACACGCGGCAACTCGACGCCCGCGGCACAGATAGCCTCGGCATAGGTGTTGAGCGCCGCGAGCAGACCTGTCGCCACGGCTTCCATGTACCCCTCAGTGCCGGTGATCTGACCGGCCAGGCGCACACCGGTACCGGGCACGGCAAAGGTGCCATCGAGCACATGCGGGGCGTCGACAAAGGTATTGCGGTGCATGACACCGTAGCGGAAGAACTCAGCGTTCTCCAGGCCCGGCACCATATGGAAGACGCGCTTCTGCTCGCCAAAGGTCAAGTTGGTCTGGAAGCCCACCAGGTTATAGGCGGTCTTCTCCTTGTTCTCGGCACGCAGCTGAATCGCCGCCCAGGGGCGACGTCCGGTACGCGGGTCGGTGAGGCCGACGGGCTTCATGGCGCCAAAGCGAATGGCGTCCTTGCCGGTGCGCGCAACTTCCTCGGCAGGCTGGCAAGCCTGGAACAGATCGCCGCCCTCAAAGTCTTTGAGCACCACGCGGTCGGCCGTGGTAAGCGCCTCGATAAAGGCCTCGTACTCCTCCTTATTGAGCGGAGCGTTGAGATAGTCGCCGCCCCCCTGCTCCTCGTAGCGCGACTGCGAGAACAGCACGTCCATATCGAGCGTGGAGGCATCGACGATCGGCGCCGCCGCATCAAAGAATGCCAGGGCATCGCCACCGACGAGCTTCATAACCTCTTCGCTCAGCGCCGGTGAACACAGCGGGCCCGCGGCAATGACCACGTGACCCTCGGGAATCTGCGTGACCTCGCCGTGCACGACCTCGATATTGGGACGAGCGGCAACCTCGGCCTCGACAAGCTCGGAAAACTTGACGCGGTCGACCGCCAGGGCACCGCCGGCGGGAACAGCCGCGCGATGGGCGCAATCGAGCAGGACTGAACCCATGCGCTCAAGCTCGGCCTTCAGCAAACCAGCCGCGGAATCCGGACGGGTCGACTTAAACGAATTCGAGCAGACGAGCTCTGCCAGGTGATCGGTATGGTGGGCCGGGGAGCTCACCTGGGGGCGCATCTCGCACAGCTTTACGGCAAAACCGCGATCTGCCAGCTGGATCGCGCACTCCGAACCCGCCAGACCGCCACCGATAACTGTCACCTGATCGAACTGCATCTGCAAACACCTTTCTAATTGACACGTTTTCCATTGTGACCGAAGGGTGTCTGGGCGTGAAGGGCAAACTTGGAGGGCGCATACCTTCCATCCATCATGCGCTCGATAAGACCCTCGAGTTCAAGCGAACCCAAGAGTTTGAGTACGCCGACAGCATCGAGCGAGACGAGCGCCGCGATGTCGTCGACCTTGAGCGGAGAGGCGATGAGCGCATGCATCACGGTCTGCTGCGTTGGATCCAGGTCGGCAATGCCGGGAGCATCGGGGCGCGAGTAGCGCAGGGTTCCGTAGATGCGTGAGATAGCCATCTCGATAGATTCCTCGTCGACGATGCAGCAGGCACCGTTCGCAATGAGGTAATTCGTGCCACGCGACTCGGGCGATAGGATCGACCCCGGCACGGCAAGAAGTTCGCGCCCCAAATCCATAGCAGCCTCGGCTGTGGAAAACGTCCCAGAAGGCATACCCGCCTCGGATACAAAGAGGGCTTGCGACAGGGCCGCGATTACGCGATTGCGGCGCGGAAAGGCGAACTTGCGCGGACCCATGCCCCACGGAGAGATCGACACGACCGCGCCACCCGTATCAAGCGTGCGCGTAATCAGCCCCGCGCTCGAACGCGGGTAGACCACGTCGGCGCCCGTCCCCAGCACCACAACGTGTTTGCCGCCGGCGTTGACCGCAGCCCAACCCGAGGCCTGGTCACAACCGACCGCACCGCCCGAAACTACCGTCACTCCCGCCTCAACCGCCACCTTCGCCGCAAGCTCTGCCACGGCAAGACCATACGGCGAGGCCTTTCGCGCACCGATGATGGAGAGCGCGGGCGTCGAAAGCGCCTCGGGGTTGCCGCGCACATAGAGCGTCTGAGGTACATCAGAAAGCTCCAAAACGGTCTCGGGATACAACGCGTCACCTGGATGCAGCTCGAAGGTCCCCTCAGCCATCATTGGTCCCTCCTTCCCTGGTACATCGCCGCCTCGAGCACGTGGTCCTGCGTCACCTGCTCGCTCTCGGCGACATCTGCGATCGTGCGCGCAATGCGAACAAGGCGCACGATGCCACGCCCTGTGAGATGCGTGCGCTTCGACAGGCCGAGCACACACTTCTCCGCCGCATCATCGAGCTCAAAGGTCGAAACGACGCCGTCAATGGACCGTGTCTCGTCATCCTCGGCCTCGGCATCCGCATCGTCCATGCGGGATTCGCGCCAAGCGCGAAAGGCGCGACCGCGCACAACGTAGTCACGTAACTCGGCCGACGACATGCCCTCCGCACCCTCGATAATCACTTGAGGGTCGGGACGGGTCACATCGATCATCATGTCGATACGGTCGGCCAAAGGACCGCGCAGTTTAGACCGATAGCGCTCGACCATCGCCGCCGAGCAGCGACACGGCACCTCGCGATCGCCCAAAAAGCCGCAGGGGCAGGGATTGCTCGCAGCCAGCAGCTGAAAGCGCGACGGGAAGGTAAAAGCCCCGTCGACGCGTACGATCCTCACGTAGCCGCGCTCGATGGGCTGACGCAGCGTCTGCAGCACGCCAGTGGGAAACTCGGCAAGCTCGTCCAAAAAGAGCACGCCGCCATGAGCAAGGCTGATCTCACCCGGGTGCACCGGGCGCCCGCCGCCGATAAGGCCTGCGGTCGAAATACTGTGGTGGGGACTGCGGAAGGGGCGGTGCCCCGCCAACAAGCCATCAATGTTCTCACCCAAAACCGAATGGATGCACAGTGCCTCCTGCTGATCCTCAACGGAAAGCTCGGGCAGGATGCCGGTCATACGGCGTGCGAGCATCGTCTTGCCCGATCCCGGAGACCCGATCATGAGCAAGCCGAGTTCTCCTGCCGCCGCAAGCGCCATGCCGCGTTTAGCGACTTCCTGCCCCAGCACGTCGGCATAGTCGAGCTCAGGCTCAAAGGTCGCCTCGACGCCCTCGGAATCCAAGTAGTGCCGCGCGGCATCGCCCATACCATGAGCAAGCTGAGACAAATGATCGATGAATCCGCAATCCACGCCCGCGAGTGGCACATGCTGGTCTGACCTGCCGGCGATAAAGGACAGCCCCAAATCACGCGCCAATAACTGAAACGCCACCTCGCCCTTGACAGGAAGCACCGTACCGTCCAAGCCAAGCTCACCAGCGATAAGACAACGATCGAGGTTGTCGCGGGGAATCTGCCCATCGGCCGCCAATACCGCGATGGCGATGGGCAGATCAAAGCCGCTACCGGTCTTGCGGATATCGCCGGGCGCCAGATTGACCGTAATGCCCGAGCGCGGGATCTCGAACCCGGCGGAGCGCATCGCGCAGCGAATACGACCGCGCGACTCCATCACCTCCATACTCGGTATGCCGAGCATCTGGATGCCCGGAACGCCGCCGGCAAGCGAGACCTCGACCGTGACGGGAATCGCCTCGACGCCGCGGATGCAGGCCGCGTGAACGGCAAACGTCTCGAACGCCATCACGACACCTGCCAATCGAACGCGTTGTACTGGTGCTCGATCTCGGCGATATGCCCGCCGCGAATGGTAACGCCCACGGCATCGAAGCGAATCGCCTTGAGCGGATAATGCTCCATGAGATAGCAACTTGCGATGCGGCGGTAGCGACGTTGCTTTTGGGCGTCCACGGCCTCCTCGGGAAAGACCCGCGTGCTGCAATCCAGCGCAACGCGTCTGGTCTTGACCTCGGCCATCACCACGACATCGTCGAGCTCATCGAGCAGCACCAGGTCGGCCTCGCCCTCGGTGCAACGATAACCCTGCTCCAGCAAGGTGTAGCCGCGCTCGTTAAAGTAGTCGATGGTGATCAGCTCGCCCAGCATGCCCAGCTCGCGAGGACTGAGTCCCTTGATAAACTCGGGCGTCATCGCCCCGCAGTCGAGCTTGCCGTTTTCCCAACACTCCTTGAGCTGCTGCGTCTTACTCTTTTTGCTTGCGGCACTCATGGGGTCTCCTTTCCCGCACACTGCATTGCCCCGATGATGAGAGCACCTTTCATGCGGGTAAGTACCGGAAGCAAACCAAAAGCTGACCAAATGCCGTCAAAAAACGGGCCGTACGCAGCAATGGTGTTGCATACGGCCCGCTACCAGCAGGTTTATAAAACCCCAGAGGTCCCTGTCTCCACAATTGACCTAGAAAAGGCGCTCAGTCTGCAGAAAGTTTCCGCAAAAGCTCACGCGGTGCAGCGGACAAAGTCCATGTTTGCGAATGGCCTCGATGTGCTCGGGGCTCGCATAGCCCTTCGACTCGGCCAGATGGTACTCGGGGTACTCGGCGTCGTACTCGACCATCATCTCGTCACGCGTGACCTTGGCCATGATGGACGCCGCGGCGATACAGGCGATCTTGGCATCGCCCTTCACCACGTCGCGCTCATTGGGAACGGCGCCCAAGGGGTTGCCATCCATGAGGACGCAGTCGGGTTCAAGTCCCGTATCGGCCACGGCGCCCGCGACGGCAACGCGGATGGCGCGGGCCATACCCATCTCATCGATATCCTTAGGCGCGATATGGCAAAAACCAATCGCCGTCGCCACCTCGGCAATCTTCACAGAGAGCAGCGCGCGGCGCGCCGGCGTGAGCTTTTTGGAATCGTTGATGCCCCAGACGCGCGGCTCCATGGGAAGGCACACGGCACACACGGTTAAGGGACCCGCTACCGAGCCACGGCCCACCTCGTCGACACCAACGACCACCCCATCGCCGCCAAGCTCATGCATAAGCTCGTACATGCCATTGACGCGCTCGCGCTCGGCAACCTCTTTGGAATGGCGTTTGAGGGCGCGTTCACAAGCCTTGATCACCTGCTGGCGCGGGTCCTCGCGATAATGCTCCACGAGGGCGGGGATCTCCTCAAACGTTGCGCTCGCCAGCTCTCCGGCAACCTGCGATGCCGAAACCGAGCTCGTCATATTGGCCATACCAGGCCCTCCTTGCATGCAAATCAGATAAAAAGAAGGGCCACCCGAAGGTGACCCTTGTGTCCAAACGAGTGGACAGACGCTGCGATCTTCTTAGCGCTTCTCGGGGATGCGAGCAGCCTTGCCCACCTTGTCGCGGAGGTAGTACAGCTTGGCGCGACGGACGCGACCATGACGAACGACCTCGAGCTTGGCGATCTTGGGGCTGTGAAGCGGGAAGGTACGCTCAACACCGACACCGAAGGACATCTTGCGGACGGTGAAGGTCTCGCGGGCACCGGCGCCGGCCATGCGGATGACGTCGCCCTGGAAGACCTGGATGCGCTCGCGGTCGCCTTCCTTAATGCGGTAGTGAACCTTGACGTTGTCGGCGACGCGAACCTGAGGAATGTCCTCGCGGATCTGCTGACGCTCGATTGCGCGGATGTAATCCATGTGCAATTCCTTACTCTTCTAGAGGTGCCGTACCACTCTGGCCGGCACGTAGTTGAACAAACGTATTCGAGTATACACGCGCGGGTTTCTGCTGCAAGAACAATTTTTTACGCAGACAAAAAGACAAAACCCGCACATGATAACCGCCCGCCTCACGAATGAGACGGGCGGCATGAAGGGGGGCTACGCTAGAGATCTAGGAGCAGGGCGCTAGGCGTTGCGCTTGGCCTCGAGCTTGGCCTGGGCGGCGGCCAGGCGTGCGAGGGGCACGCGATAAGGCGAGCAGGATACGTAGTCCACGTCGGCCACGTTAAACAGGCCCTTGATGGACTTGGGGTCGCCGCCATGCTCGCCGCACACGCCAAAGTGCATGTCGGGGTTGGTGGCGCGGCCCTTCTCGACGGCCATGCGCACCAGCTCGAGCACTGCCGTGTCGATGGTCTCGAAGGGGTTGTCCTTCAGGATCTTCTTGTGCATGTACAGCGGGATGAACTTGGCCTCGGCATCATCGCGAGAGAAGCCGAAAGTCGTCTGGGTAAGGTCGTTGGTGCCAAAGCAGAAGAAATCGGCGTGCTGGGCGATCTCGTCGGCGACCATGCAGGCGCGCGGCAGCTCGAGCATCGCGCCCACGGGAATATTGAGCTCGACGCCTTCCTCGGCGGAAACCTCGGCGATCACGCGCTCGATAACCTCGCGGGTCTGGACATGCTCGGCCATGATGGAAACGAGCGGAACCATGATCTCGGGGCGCGGGTCGACACCCTCCTTGATAAGGCGGGCAGCGGCCGTGGCGACGGCGCGAACCTGCATGAGCGGCAGATCGCCAAAGACGACGGACAGGCGCACGCCGCGCAAGCCCAGCATGGGGTTGGACTCGACCATGCCGTCAATGCGACGCAGGCGGGCGCGCAGGGCAGCGAGCTCCTCCTCGGGAGCGCCGGCGGCCTCCTTCTTGGTGATGGCGACCTCGAGCTCGCGAGGATTATCCAGGAACTCATGAAGCGGCGGATCGAGCAGGCGGACGACCACATCGCGACCGGACATGGTCTTGAACATCGCCAGGAAGTCCTCGGTCTGAACCTTGAGCAGGTCGGCCAGGGCCTGCTGCTTCACGGCCTCATCGTCAGACAGGATAAAGCTCTGGATGATGTTCTTGCGATCGCCCAGGAACATGTGCTCGGTGCGGCACAGGCCAATAGCCTCGGCGCCAAACTCGAGGGCGAGCTCGGCATCCTCGGGATTGTCGGCGTTGACGCGCACATGGTTGGCATGGCCACAGGTCTCGTCCAGGCGAATCTCGTCGGCCCAGGACAGGATGGTGTCCAGATCGCCGGTAAGCTCGGCGGAGACCAGGTCGACGGCGCCGTCGACGACGATGCCCTGGGTGCCGTCGATGGAGATGACATCGCCCTCGCGCAGCACGCGGTCGCTGCCCTCGATGCGCACGACCTTCTCGGCGGCGTCGATATGGAAGCGCTCAACGCCACAGACGCAGGGCGTACCCATGCCGCGGGCGATAACGGCGGCATGACTCGTCTTGCCACCGTGGCTGGTCAGGATGCCCTCGGCGGCGACCATGCCCTTCAGGTCGTCGGGGTTGGTCTCCCAACGAACCAGAATGACCTTGCGGCCCTCGGCGGAACGCGTGACGGCGTCGTCGCTCGAGAACACGACCTCGCCCACGGCGGCACCGGGGCTGGCGTTCAGACCGCTGGCCAGCGCCTCGTACTTCTTGGAGGCGTCAAACTGCGGGTGCAGGAGTTGGTCGAGCTGCGCGGGATCGATGCGGCTCACGGCCTCCTCGCGGGTGATCAGGCCCTCCTCGACCATTTCGATAGCGATGCGCAGGGCGGCGGTGGCGGTGCGCTTGCCCACGCGGGTCTGGAGCATCCAGAGCTTGCCCTGCTCGATGGTGAACTCGATATCGCACATATCGCGATAATGATCCTCGAGCGTCAGGAACACGCGCTCGAGCTCCTCACCTGCGGACTCGAGGCCCGGGGTGGTCTTGAGGTCGGCAATGGGCTCGGTGTTGCGGATGCCGGCGACGACGTCCTCGCCCTGGGCGTTAACCAAAAAGTCACCGTAGAACTCCTTGGTGCCGTCGGCCGGATTACGCGTAAAGGCGACGCCCGTCGCAGAGGTCTCGCCCTTGTTGCCAAAGGCCATGGCCTGTACGTTGACGGCGGTGCCGAGGTCGTCGGAAATGCCATGCTGCTTGCGGTAGATGCAGGCACGCTCGTTCATCCAGCTGCCAAAGACGGCCTGGATTGCAAGGCGTAGCTGAAGCTCCGGGTCGTGCGGGAAAACGGGCTTGCCGTCAGCGACCTCGAGCTCGGGATACAGGGAGGCATCGACGTTCTCGGAAAAGATGCCCTTAAAGGTCTCGACGAGTTCCTGCAGGTCCTCGGCCGAAAGCTCGGAATCGACGCGGACGCCGGCGACCAGACGGGCCTGGGTCAGGGCGTTCTCGAACAGGTCGGCGTCAACGCCCATGACGACATTGGAAAACATCTGGATAAAGCGGCGGTAGCTATCCCAGGCAAAACGCGGGTTCTGCGTCTGCGCGATGAGGCCCTGGACGGAATCGTCATTGAGGCCCAAGTTGAGGACCGTGTCCATCATACCGGGCATGGAGAACGGAGCGCCCGAGCGAACCGACACGAGCAGCGGATCGGAGGCGTCGCCGAGCTTCTTGCCGCAGCGGGCCTCGAGGTCCGCCTCGGCAGCAACGATCTCATCGAGTGCGCCCCCGGGCCACACGTTGCCGGCACCGGAGTACTCGACGCAAGTCTGGCAGGTAATGGTAAAGCCACCGGGAACCGGCAGGCCGATGCGGCTCATCTCGGCAAGGTTTGCGCCCTTGCCGCCAAGCACGAAGTTCATGGACTTGTCGCCCTCAGTGACACAGGTGCCCTGGGCGTCGGTTCCAAAACGGTAAACCCTCTTGCAATCGCTCACGATACTTCCCCTTCCATGCACTTACGCGCACGACCGTGGTAACGAATCGACCCACCGGATGCGGGCCGTGAGGGAACTATACGGCGCGTTTTGGGCAGGCTTGAGCAGAGGGTGCGCGGTTTGGTAAACGTGCTAAAACTGGCGGTAAACGGTAGATAAAGGTGGTTACCTTATGAAGATACCACTGTAAGAGAGTGCAGGTCAGATGCGATATTTTTGCTAAATCGCTTTATCAAAATGCTGCTACTATTAGGCTCGACGGGCGGCGCGGCGGGCGCGGGCTTCTTGGATTTCCTCCAAGTGGCTAATGATCTCGGCAGCGCTTTCCTCGATGGCCTTGCCGTCGGTACGCACCACAAAGCAGCCTAGGCGCTTCATGAGGGCACGAGCTTCCTCGAGCTCGCTGCGCACGCTCTCGGGCTCGGCATAGGAGCCGGCAACGGCACGGGCGTAGTCATCGCCCAAGCGGCTATCGCGAATCTCGGAAATAACGTCGACGGTCGAAATCAGGCCAAACAAACGCATCGGGTCGACCTCGTAAATTGACTTGGGCGGCTCCATGCCATGGGCCAACGGAACATTGGCAACCTTGTAACCTTGAAAGGCCAAAAACATCGACAGCGGCGTCTTGGACGTGCGCGATACGCCCAGCAGCACGATATCGGCACCCGACAGATCGTCGCAGCCGCGCCCGTCATCGTGCTCAACGAAATACTCCATGGCCTCGATGCGATGGAAATAGCGGTCATCGGTCTTGTGAATCACACCCGCGACGCCCTTGGGCGACGCACCGATAAGCGACGACAGCACGGCAAGCGTCGGGCCAATCAGGTCGACCGAACGAATATGCAGCATGCCCAGGTAATCGAGCACGCGGGCGCGAAGCGCCGGATCGACAATGGTATGAAACACGGCAATATCGCGATAGCCCGCATCCACACGCGGACCCACAAACGACTTGACCTGCTCCACCGAGTTCACCTTGGGCAGGCGCAAAAGATGAAAAGCCCCTTCATCAAATTGCCCGGACGCCGCAAGCACCACCTCACAAGCGGTATCACCGAGCGAGTCGGAGATAACGATAACGGTGGGACGAGCGGTGACCGGGCAATCCATGCGGGGCTCCTTTTGCGCTTACGCGCAGGCTGGCTTACTTTTTGCGGGCAAGCTCACCGATGTTGGCGATGCCGGAGAAAACGGCCTCGAAGCGGTTGAGCAGCTTAAGGCGATTATCGCGGAGCTGCTCGTCCTTGTCCATGACCATGACCTCATCGAAGAAACGGTCGATGGGGGCACGCAGGGCGGCAAGGGCGGCAAATGCGGCCGGGTAATCCTCGGTAGCGAGGGCGGCATCGACAGCGGTCTGAGCAGCCTCGGAGGCGTCGGCGAGCGCGAGCTCAACCTCGCCCATCAGGCTGCGGTCGTACTCCGCACCCAGCTCGGGCTTGGAGATGTGCGCGGCGCGGGCATAGGCGGTAGCCAGGTTGTCGAAGGTCTCGGCGTCGTTCTTGCGGGCCTCGTCGAGCGCGGCGCAGCGGGCGAAGAAGACGGACGGGGCGATGATGTGCACCGCAGAGACGGCGGCGACGGTATCGGCCGGAATCTTCTCATCGCGGGCCATGCTCACCAGGCGGCCGTGGAAGAAGTCGCGGACCTGCTGGGCGACCTCGGCGGCATCAAACTCAATGCCCTGCTCGCTATAGAGCTGGAGCGCAAAGTCAATCAGCGACGTGGGGTCAATCGGCAGGCGATCGCGCAGGATGTTGATGATGCCGATGGCGGCGCGACGCAGCGCGTACGGATCGGAAGAACCGGTCGGGGGCTCGCCGATGGCAAAGATACCGGCAATGGTATCGAGCTTGTCGGCACAGGCCACGATGCAGCCAGCGGTGCCCTCGGGCAGCTCATCACCGGCAAAGCGGGGACGATAATGATCGCGAATGGCGTGGGCGACCTCGTCGTTCTCCCCCATCGCGCTGGCGTAATAACCACCCATTACGCCCTGCTGGCTCGTGAACTCGACGACGGCGTTGGACACCAGGTCGGCCTTGCACAGGTGCGCGGCGCGTGCGGCATCGGCAGCCAGGTGGGCGCCCAGATGGGCCTCGCGGGCGATGGCGAGCGCGAGCTGCTCAATGCGCTCGGACTTGGCGAGCACGCTACCAAGCTTCTCCTGGAAGGCGACCTTGGCCAGACGCTCGCGGAACTCGTCGAGGGAGATCTTAAGGTCCTCCTCGTAGAAGAACTTGGCGTCGTCCAGACGGGCGCGCACGACGCGCTCGTTGCCATCGATCACACGCTCGGCATTCTCGGGCTTGCTGTTGGAAACGACCACGAACTCACGCGTGAGCTTGCCCTCGCCGTCATAGATCGGGAAGTAGCGCTGGTTGGTGAGCATAGACTCGCAGATGATCTCGTGCGGGACCTTGAGGAACTCCTCATCGAAGGTACCAACGAGCACCGTCGGCCACTCGCAGAGATTGATGACCTCCTCAAAGACCTTCTTGGGCGTGTCGACATGGCAGCCGGGGCGAGCGGCCTCGACCTCGGCGATGCCGGCAAGGATGGCCTCACGACGACGCTCGGCAGAAAGCACGCCGGCGTCCTCAAGCACCTGCTCGTAAACAGCGGGGCTGGCGACCACATGGTCACCGGGGCCAAGTACGCGATGACCACGCGTGGTGTTGCCACTCGTCACGTCGGCAAACGACACGGGCACGACGTCCTCGCCCAAAAGGCAGCAGATCCAACGGACCGGACGAACAAACGTAGCGTGCTCGTGGCCCCAGCGCTGGCTGCGGTAGTTGGGCCACTGCAGGCCGGCGATGGTCTTCTCGCACAGGGCCGTCAGGATCGGGGTAGCCGGTGCGGAGGGAATATTCTTCTCGGCGAACACGTACTCGCGGCCGTCAGTGTCCTCGCGTCGAACCAGATCCTCGGCAGCCACATCGCACTTGCGGGCGAAGCCCTGAGCGGCCTTGGTGGCGTTGCCGTCGGCATCAAAGGCAATGTTTGCCGCGGGACCGCGCTTGACCTCATGGACCTCATCGGTCGCGGTGGCGACGTTGGCCACGAGCGCAGCCAGACGACGCGGGCTCGAGATCACGCGGACCTCGCCATGGGCCAGACCGGCCTCGTCGAGGCCCTTGGCGATCATGGTGCCAAGCTGCTTGACGGCATTGTTCAGCGGTGCGGAGGGCATTTCCTCCGTACCGATCTCAAACAGGAAATCCTTAGCGTCTGCCATGGCTTACGCCACCTCGCCTTCCTGATCGGCATTCTCGTTGATTCCGGCGACCTCGGCCATATAGGCCTCGCAGCACGCCTTGGCGACGGCGCGGACGCGCAGGATGTAGTTGGCACGCTCGACCGCGGACAGCGCACCGCGGGCATCGAGCAGGTTGAAGGCATGGCTGCACTTCATGACGCAGTCGTATGCGGGCAGCGGCAGCTTGCGCTCAAGGCAGGAATGACACTCGGCCTCGTAGTCGTCAAACTTCTGACGCATCATCTCGACGTTGGCGACCTCAAAGTTATAGGCACTGAACTCGCGCTCGTTCTCGAGGAACACGTCGCCATAGGTCATGGGCGTGCCGTCGGGCAGGTAGCTCCACACCAAGTCGTAGACCGAGTTAACGCCCTGCGCATACATGGCAATGCGCTCTAGGCCATAGGTGATCTCGACGGGTACGGGGTCGACCTCGATGCCGCCTACCTGCTGGAAGTACGTAAACTGCGTGACCTCCATGCCGTTGAGCCAGACCTCCCAGCCAAGGCCCCAGGCGCCGAGCGTCGGGCTCTCCCAGTCGTCCTCGACAAAGCGGACGTCATGGTCGTTGGGGTCCAGACCGATAGCGGCAAGAGACCCCAGGTAAAGCTCCTGGGCGTTGACCGGTGAGGGCTTGATGAGCACCTGGAACTGATAGTAGTGCTGCATGCGGTTGGGGTTCTCGCCGTAGCGGCCGTCGGCGGGACGGCGGCAAGGCTGCGCATAGCAGGTGCGCCACTCGGCGGGACCGAGCGAGCGCAGCGTGGTCGCGGTATGGAAGGTACCGGCACCGACCTCGGAGTCATAGGGCTGCATAATGACGCAGCCCTGCTCGCCCCAGTACTGCTGGAGGCGCAGGATGATGTCTTGGAAGGAAAGCGATGAAGCGTTCATGCCTCTAATATCCCCTCGTCGAAACGATTACACGGTTAGGTACTGTACTATAGCGGTTTTTAGTCGATAGCGCCGATGCGGTTGAGCGGCCAGTAGCGAACGAGTGCCACAGCAATCAAATCAGAGCGATCGACGGGACCAAAGTAGCGTGAGTCGGCAGAGTTTTCGCGGTTGTCGCCCATCACCCACACGCACCCGTCGGGAACGGTGTAGGGATAGCTTACCTGAGTGCCGGGTGCTTGGACCGAAAGTGGCCAGCTCATGCCCGTCGTATAGTCCTCGTCGAGCGCTTGGCCGTCAACGACCACCTTGCCGTCCTGCAGGTCGACCGTCTGGCCGGCCGTGGCAATAACACGCTTGACAAGAACATCATGCTCGGAAGTGACATCGGGGTTGTGGAACACCACGATATCACCCTGTTTGACGGGCTGACCGAGCTCGAGGCTCACCTTTTGTGCCAGGATCTGGTCGCCAATCTCGATCGTGTCCTCCATGGAGCCGGTGGGTACCACAAAGGGCTCGACCACAAAGGTGCGGATCAGGAAGGTGGCCACAAGCGCAATCGCGATGACCGCGATCCACTCAAAAGCGCCCCTCAACGCGGAATGTTGCGTAGGAACCATACTCACTCCTCGCTCTGCGAATACGAAGCGTCAAGGATCTCCTGCGCGTAAGCGCGCTCCTCGGGCGTGAGCCGCGCAGTCTCGATCAGGTCGGGACGCCAGCGGCAGGTGCGCTCGATGGCGTTCTTGCGACGCCAGGCATCGACCTTGGCGTGATCGCCGCTCACGAGCACCGGCGGCACGCCCTCGCCGTTGAACTCGGCAGGACGGGTGTACTGCGCGTACTCGAGCAGGCCTCCGTCCTCGGCGGTTGAGAACGACTCGTCGACGTTGCTCATTTCGTCACCAAGGGCGCCGGGGATGAGGCGTACGACGGCATCGGCAACGACCATGGCGGGTAGCTCGCCACCCGTAAGCACATAGTCGCCAATCGACAGACGCTCGTCGGCATACGCATACGCGCGCTCGTCGACGCCCTCGTAACGGCTGCACACAAACAGCAGGCGCTCACTTTTGAGCAGGCGCTCGGCCACATGCTGCGTAAAAGGCTCGCCACAGGGGGTAAAGAACACCACAGTGGGCTTGGGGCCCTCTGCGCTAATGGCTTCGATGGCCTCAGCGATAGGCTCGACCTTCATGAGCATGCCCTGCCCGCCGCCGTACGGCTCGTCATCGACGGTACGATGGCGGTCGTGCGTCCAGTCGCGCAGGTTATACGCCTTAAAATCAAAAAGGCCGGCCTTGCGGGCGCGGCCCAAAATCGACGTGGACATGACGGGCTCAAACATCTCGGGAAAGACCGAAAGGGTCTCTATCAGCATGCTGTCCTCCCTACTTGTCCATATCGATCAAGCCGTCCATAACGTGGACGGAAATTGTTCCTGTGTCGGGAAGATCGAGCACAACCTGCTCGATAACGGGAATCAGTACCTCGCCGTACCGATCACCCTCGACAACCCAAACATCGTTGGCGGGCGTCGACATGATCTCGACAATCGTGCCAAGCGAGCCAAAGCGTTCATCGACCACCTCGCGACCCATAAGGTCGGTATAGGCGGCGTCGAGCGAATCGAGCTCAAAGTCGTCACGATTTGCCAGCACATAGCATCCCGTGATGCCCTCGGCGGCCGTCAAGTCGTCAATGCCCTCAAACGAGACCAGATCGCCATCGCCCGCATCGGTGACGGACACGACCTTGCAAAAGCGGTCGCGCTTGAGTGCCGGCGGCGTCAAGGCGACGCGCATACCCGGCTCCAATACAGAAGGAAGCCCCCGCAGCGGCTGCGCGAGGACCTCCCCCTTCCTTCCGTGCGGCTTGACCACACGGGCGATGTTTTTGTACTGGGACCTCAAGGTCCTAGCCCAGAACCTCTACCTCGACAGCAGTGTCGAGGCGAGCGGCCAGTGCACGGGCGAGCGTGCGAATGGCCTTGATGGTACGGCCACGACGGCCGATGACCTTGGCGACGTCATCCTCGGCGACCGAAACCTCAATCGTAGAGGCGTCGTCACCATCGATGACCTCAAGGCTCACGGAATCCGGGTCGTCGACGATCTGAACAACGAGATATTCGACGAGATCGGCGATGCGATCTGAGAGCATTGCCTCACCCTCGAGCTGTGCAGCGTCAACCTCAGGCACGATTTACTCCTCGGCGCCCTCAGCGGCCTCAGCGGCAGCCTTAGCGGCCTCGGCCTCTTTGGCGAGCTGCTTCTTGGACTTCTTGACGACGGTCTCGGTCTTCTCGCCCTCGTTGGCGGCCTTGACCAGAGCGGCGACGGCGTCGGTGAGCTGAGCGCCCTTGGACTGCCAGTCGGCGATCTTCTCGAGGTCGAGGTTGATGGTCTTGGGGGCGGTCATCGGGTTGTAGCGGCCAACCTCCTCGATGATACGACCGTCACGCGGGGCGCGGGAATCGGCGACGACGACACGGTAGTACGGACGCTTCTTAGCGCCGTGACGAGCAAGGCGAATCTTGACTGCCAAAGGAAACTCCTCCAACCAAGCAGCTTTAGGCTGCAACTACAAACAAACAGTTGAACATAATACGCCATCGACGCGGGCAGGTGAAGTCCGTGAGACCAACTTCTTCGGTGTAGTCGAGGGCAAATCCATATCTTAGACAAGAATTCGGGATTTGCAAGCACATACACGCACCCCACATGAGCTGCGCGGTATACTCATGACATGGAAAGACGCGAACATACATACGGTTATGAGGATGCCATGGGCGTCACACCGCCTCCCTGGACGGGTTCGGCGGTGGGCCTCATGGACCTCGATGCATTTTTTGCGAGCGTGGAGATGCTCGATCATCCCGAATGGCGCGGAAAGCC
>CABSNA010000003.1 GCA_902478865.1 uncultured Collinsella sp. | reverse complement strand
CAACCAGACCACAAAGGAAGCAACCATGAAAGCTCTCGTCATCAACGGACCCAACCTCAACATGCTCGGCATTCGCGAGCCGGGCATCTACGGCAGCGACAACTACGACCGCTTGGTCCAGATCTGCAAGGAGGCCGGCGCCGCACAGGACTTCGACGAGGTCGAGGTCTTCCAGTCCAACCACGAGGGCAGCATCGTCGACAAGATCCAGGAGGCCTACGGCAAAGTCGACGGCATCGTCATCAACCCGGCCGCCTACACGCACACAAGCGTGGCCATCTTGGATGCCCTCAAAGCCATCGCCATCCCGGCTGTGGAGGTCCACATTAGCGCCGTCGAGACCCGCGAAGACTTCCGCCAGGTGAGCTACGCCCGTCTGGCCTGCTTCGCCACCATCACCGGCGAAGGCCTCCAGGGCTACGCCCACGCGCTGGAGCTGCTGAAAGAGCATCTCGAAAAGTAAAATGCCAACCCCAACAAACAGCAGCGGCTTGCTCGCGCTCGGCTCCAGCAACACACAAGATGAAAAAGCCCAGACCACCAAGCGGTCCGGGCTTAATAAACGATGGTGCTCCATGGCGGATTCGAACCGTCGACCTTGGGATTAGAAGTCCCCTGCTCTATCCAACTGAGCTAATGGAGCAAATAACCGCACGCCCAAGCACGCGCACGCGTGCCAGGCGCTAGTAATTATAACCTAGTTGAACTGCTCGCGGTACGCCTTGCAGACCTCATCAACCGGGCCGTCCATGCGAAGGTCGCCCTTCTCAATCCAAACGGCGCGCTGGCAGATGCGCTCAACCTGCTCCATGGAGTGCGAAACGAACAGAACCGTCACGTCGCCGCTCTGGATAAAGTGCTGAATACGCGCCTCGCACTTTTGCTGGAAGAACACATCGCCGACGGACAGCGTCTCGTCAACGATCAGAATATCGGGCTCGGTGATCGTCGCGATTGCAAAGGCAATACGCGCCACCATGCCCGAGGAGAAGTTCTTAAGCGGCATGTCGACAAAGTTCTGCAGCTCAGCGAATTCGATAATGCCGTCAAAGTTGGCGTCGATGAACTCCTTGGTATAGCCGAGCAGGGCGCCGTTCAGATAGATGTTCTCGCGGGCGGTCAGCTCGGGGTCAAAGCCGGCGCCAAGCTCAATCAGCGGCGCGATGTTACCGTGCACCTTAACGCTGCCCTCGCTAGGCTCAAGAACGCCAGCGATAATCTTGAGCATCGTAGACTTGCCGGAGCCATTGGTGCCGACCAGACCCACAACCTCGCCGCGATGAATATCAAACGAGATGTGCTTAAGCGCCCTAAACTCCTCAAAGAACAGCTCGTGCTTGGCAAGCTTAATGAAGTACTCCTTGAGGTTGGTCAGCGACTCGGACGCCATGTTAAAGATCATGGTGACGTCGTCGACCTCGACAGCCAGAGGCTGCTCGCTGTAATCAACAACAGATTCAGTCATCACAGCACTCCTTAGATGTAGAGGATAAATTTGCGCTCGGACTTATGGAACACGGTATAGCCAATAATAAGCGCAAGAACCGCCCAAGCGACGCACATACCAAACGTCATAAGCGAGGGCGTAGTCTGGAACAGGAAGATATCGCGCATAAACTGCAGGTAGTTGAACATGGGGTTCGCATACATCAAGATACGCACGAGATGCGGCATTTGCGCAATATAGTCAGTCGTCCAGAAGATGGGCGTAATGTAAGTCCACGCCGTAATGACGACGCTCCACAGATGCATAACGTCGCGGAAGAAGACCGTAAGGGCAGAGAGCATCATGCCCAGGCCCATGCAGAAGCACATAAGCAGCAGCAGGCAAACCGGCAACAGAATCAGGTGCCAAGAAGGCATAACGCGGAACCACAGCATGACGATGGCGACGGCGACCAGCGAGAAGGCAAAGTTGACCAGCGAGAAGAGCACCTTCTGCACCGGGAAAACCCAGCGGTGCACCTTAACCTTCTTGAGCAGAGGGGCAGCGCCCACGATCGACGTCAGGGCCTGGTTAGTAGACTCAGACATGACGGCAAAGGTGATGTTACCCACGATCAAGTACAGCGGGTACATCTCGGGCGTCATTGAGCCATTGCGGCCCTGGCCAAAAATCGTCGAGAACACGATGGCCATGACGATCATCATCAGCAGCGGGTTGAGCACCGACCATGCGACGCCCAGAACGCTACGGCGATACTTGATCTTAAAATCCTTGGTAACCAGTTGACGAAGGATAAACGCGTCCTTCTCAAATTCGTTCTTAGCAAACGTCGCAGGCAGACTGCGAGTTTCTTGTTGCTTTGTCTGATCCGACACGGATGCAACTCCTTTACTCGTAATCGTTGACAAACGAACAGTATAGACCCGACGGCCATGCAAACGATTCGCGCAACAAAACTGGAGAACTAACCCACATCTTAGGATGCCAGGCCCAAACGGCTATACTTTCTAGGATTGAATGTATAAGGAGCATTAAGTGAATTCTGAATCCATCGCCGTCATCATCCCTTGCTACAACGAAGCGCTCACGATCGGCAAAGTCATCGACGACTTTCACCGCGAGCTTCCGCAGGCGACGGTCTATGTCTATGACAACAACTCGTCGGACGATACCTCACGCATTGCCACCGAGCACGGCGCCACAGTCCGCTTTGAGCCCCGTCAGGGAAAGGGCAACGTGTGCCGCCAGATGTTTCGCGATATCGACGCCGATTGCTACCTGATGGTCGACGGAGACGACACCTACCCCGCCGAGGCGGCCAAGGCCCTCTGCGAGCCCATCCTTAACGGCACGGCCGACATGACCGTAGGCGATCGCCTTTCCAACGGCACCTACGCCGAGGAGAACAAGCGTGCCTTCCACGGCTTTGGCAATAATCTGGTCCGCGCCATGATCAAGTGGATCTATGGCTACAGCTTCGATGACGTCATGACAGGCTACCGCGCCATGAGCCGCCCGTTCGTTAAAACCTTCCCAGTGCTTTCCGAGGGCTTTCAGATCGAAACCGAGCTCTCGATCCACGCCGTCGACCACCGCTGGCGCATCAAAGATGTGCCCATCGAGTACCGCGACCGTCCCGAGGGTTCCGAGTCCAAACTCAACACCGTGAGCGACGGCATTAAAGTCGTTGCGATGATCGGCACGCTGTTCAAGGACTACCGCCCGCTGAAGTTCTTCAGCCTCGTTGCGCTTCTGTTCGCGGTATTCGGCCTCGCCCTGGGCATGCCCATCGTTGTCGAATATTTCCAGACCGGCCTCGTCCCGCGCTTCCCCACCGCTATGCTCGCCGCCTCGTTTATGTTCCTGTGCGGCCTGAGCCTTGCGACCGGCTTCATCCTAGATTCTGTAGCAAAGGTCGAAAAAAAGCAGTGGGAGCTCAACGTGTACAGCAAATACGCCTACGACGACCAGCCCGGCCACCCTACTTCCATGCCAAGCGAGAGGTAGATCTTCCGCAAAATACTATTGGCATCACTGCGCAGATAGCCACCAACAAGAAAAGCCGCCGTTAAAGAACGGCGGCTTTTACTCTCGAAAAGTTAATAGCGGCTAGAGCGTCTTGATGTACTCCCCCAGCTCTTCCTCCCAGTCGGGCATGTGGAAGCCGGCAGCCTCGAGCTTGGACAGGTCGAGCGCGGAGTGGACCGGGCGCGGGGCGACGGGGCCCTCGGCGCTCGCGTAGTAGTCGGCGGTCGATACCGGCACGACCCTGTCCCCGTTGCCGTTGGCGGCCTCGAAGACGGCGCGGGCGATATCGGCCCAGGACTTGACGGTGCCGGAGCCGGTGCAGTCGTAGGTGCCGTAGGGGGCGTGCGTCCCCAGCACGTGGAAGATGGCCTCGGCCATGTCGCGCGTGAAGGTCAGGCGGCCCAGCTGGTCGTCCACGACCGTGATCTTGTCCAGCTTGTCCTCGGGGTCGGCGACGCGGTCGGACAGCCCCTTCATGGTCTTGACGAAGTTGCGGCCCTCGCCGATGACCCAGCTGGAGCGCATGATGTAGTGGCGCGGGCAGCCGGCCACGGCGATGTCGCCGGCGGCCTTGGTCTGGCCGTAGACGGAAAGCGGGCTGAGGGGCTCCTCCTCGGTGTGCACCTCGGCCGTGCCGTCGAAGACGTAGTCGGAGGACACGTGGACCAGCGTGATCCCGTGCCCGGCGCAGGTGCGGGCCAGAAGGGCGGGGCCGGTGGCGTTGGCCTTCCATGCGGTCACGCGGCCCTCGGGGGTCTCCGCCCTATCCACGGCGGTGTAGGCGCCGCAGTTGATGACCGTGCCGTAGAGCGACCAGTCGAATTTGGAGTAGGCCGCCGGGTCGGACATGTCGAAGGTGTCGATGTCGCAGAAGTCGAAGTCCTTGGCGACGCCGCGCTCCTCCGCCAGCGCGCGCACCGCGCGGCCCAGCTGGCCGTTGCAGCCGGTGACGAGCGTCCTCTTGGGCGCCATGGGGACGACGTCCTTGAGCATCGGGTGGTTGAGGTCGGCCTCGGAGACGGTGGCCCGGTCCAGCGGGATGGGCCACTGGATGTTAAGCTCCGGGTCGGCGAGGTTCACGAAGGTGTAGGTCCTCTTGAGCTCCAGCGACCAGTGGGCGTCCACCAGGTAGGTGTAGGCGGTGCCGTCCTCCAGGGCCTGGAAGGAGTTGCCCACGCCGCGCGGGACGTAGATGGCCCTGCTCGGGTCGAGCGTGCAGGTGAACACCTTCCCGTAGGTCTCGCTGCCCTCGCGCAGGTCCACCCATGCGCCGAAGACGCTGCCGCGCGCCACGGAGATGAACTTGTCCCAGGGCTCGGCGTGGATGCCGCGGGTGACGCCGCGGCTGTCGTTGTAGGAGATGTTGTTCTGGACGACCCTGAGGTCCGGGATGCCCAGGGCGGTCATCTTGGCGCGCTGCCAGTTCTCCTTGAACCAGCCGCGCGAGTCGCCGTGGACGGCGAGGTCGACGACCTTGAGGCCCTCGATGCCGGTCTCGGCGACGGAGAGGTCCTTCTCGAATGCAATGTCTGCCATGTGGGAAAAGCTCCTATCGAAGAGGTTGTATAACCGGGGGCGCCCGCGCGGGGACGCAGGATCATCCCCATGCCCTGCATCCCCGCGCGGGCGCCCCGCGGTGCGGTTCGCCGGAATGCAGTCTTACTGGCCCTGCGCGCGGTAGCGGGCCTCGGTGGCCTCCTTGGCGGGGCGCCACCAGGACTCGTTGGCGACGTACCAGTCGATGGTCTGCTTCAGGCCCCCGGCGAAGTCGGTGTGCGCCGGCCTCCAGCCCAGCTCGCGCTGGAGCTTGGTCGAGTCGATGGCGTAGCGGCGGTCGTGGCCGGGGCGGTCGGCGACCCAGTCGAAGTCCTCGGGGTCGCGGCCCATGGCCTCGAGGATCATGCGCAGGACGGTGATGTTGTTCCTCTCCCCGTCGGCTCCGATGAGGTAGGTCTCCCCCATGCGGCCCTTGGTGAGGATGTCCCAGACGGCGCTGGAGTGGTCCTCGGTGTGGATCCAGTCGCGGACGTTCTCGCCGCGGCCGTAGAGCTTGGGGCGGACGCCGTCGACGATGTTCGTGATCTGCCTGGGGATGAACTTCTCCACGTGCTGGTAGGGGCCGTAGTTGTTGGAGCAGTTGGAGATCGTGGCGCGGAGGCCGTAGGTGCGGGTCCAGGCGCGCACGAGCATGTCGGAGGACGCCTTGGTGGAGCTGTACGGGGAGGAGGGCTTATAGGGCGTCTCCTCGGTGAACTTCGCCGGGTCGTCGAGCGCCAGGTCGCCGTAGACCTCGTCGGTGGAGACGTGGTGGTAGCGGACGCCGTATTTCCTCACGGCCTCCAGCAGGCGGAAGGTTCCCTCGACGTTGGTGCGCAGGAACGGCTCGGGGTCGGCGATGGAGTTGTCGTTGTGAGACTCTGCGGCGTAGTGCACGATCGCGTCGTGGCCCGGGACGATGCGGTCCAGCAGCCCAGCGTCGCAGATGTCGCCGACGACGAGCTCCACGCGGTCCGTCGGCAGCCCCGCGATGTTCTCGGGATTGCCGGCGTAGGTCAGCTTGTCCAGGACGGTCACGTGCACCCCGGGGTGGTTGTTGACCACGTAGTGCACGAAGTTGCTGCCGATGAAGCCGCAGCCGCCCGTGACGATGATGTTCTTGGGTTCGAAGATCTCAGACATGAAAATCCAATCTGAAGCATGTACAGCTTCTTTAGTATGCCGCAGGAAGTGATGCCGCGACACTATTCAACAAAACTATCGGACATTTCGGCACGCGATAAGAGCCATAACCTTCGCAGAATTACTTCCCCTACAAAACGCCTCCGGAATGCAGTCTTTGTCGTACCGGAAGACCGAATTCCCAGTTTTATCGCGTAAGTACTTATAGAAGAAGTCCTCCCAGCTTTTAAACTTCTCACTGTCTGCAAACGCTTCCGGCTCTTGCAGAACTGCTTTGGCATCTAGCCCTGAAATTACGCCGGAGCTCAGCAGAAGCCATTCGAACGACTCGGGAAGACAAACCGTAACAGTATCGCGGTGAATGTCTTGCAGCTTAAGGACGCGGTCCGCATAGCACCCAAATGCCGCCCCGTCCGCGACAACAAACACGCGATCGTCGAGATGCTGATCCAACCAGCCCAAAATCGCGCTGTTCGTCATGGCCGAAGTACAGGTAAGCTCACTGTCAGCAAAATGCCGTTTAAAGAACTGAAAACCAGACTTACTGTCCTCGCATAGAAGGATAGAAAAGTCCTGTTTTGGCGCCGACCGGGAAATAGCATAACGATGATTCCCGCGATCTTGATAAACAGGGACGAAAGAATGGTATTTTCCGCTCGTCTTAATCTTGTAAATCTCATCCACGCTATACGGAAGATTGGGGAAATCAGCCCTTGAGATCAGCACGAAATAATTCGAGGAATACAGCACATGATGGGCAAACTCATCAGAATGGATCTCTTTTAAGCCCTCATCGACAAATACAATCGAGTCATGAACGGACGAAAGCTGGTTTCGCCAATCATAATCGGTCAAGGCGACACAGGGACAATCGCATTGCAAGGAAACGCCCGACTGCTCGCCCGTTCGCATGTAGTCTGCGACCATGTCAAACAGCGTCGTCTTACCCGTGCCGCTATCGCCACGCACAATAGTGATGTTCCGCTTGATGGTAAATGTGTACTTGGTTCCCCTACGGCGGGAAATCTTAACAAGATGCGAACCGTTCATAAGCAGCACCTACAGATACGGAATCGACTCGTGAATCAATTCGGCCATGTTATGAACGATTCGGCCGCTGTTCACGACTTTGATTTTAAAATCCTCGCGGCCAAAGTCCATCACATGATAGAGATTCACAACGAGCTTGCGGTCTTTCGCCATGTCGAGAATCCACTTGGCACAGTTGTCACCACAGGTAGAAGCGTTAAAAATATGCTTACGATCAAATCTCATAAGCAGCAGCGTTTTCACGCCACCAGAAAGCTGGAGTGGGGAGATGGATCCAAGCACAGGGCTTTCGATGACGTTTTCGGAGACAACAACCGATCGATCGACATCTTTAATTATCGAGACTGCATAGGGATCCGTAATCCAAGAAGACCGGTAAGAGTTTTTGAAATATGTCGCTGTGTTGTAAATCGCTTCTGGCATATCGCCAAAGTAGACGCTTAACACATCCACTCCCAATCATATTGTCTTTATGGTCAACGTAATCATAACGAAAGGGGCCACCAGATAAACGGTGACCCCTGAAAGAAAACAAGCTTGCGCTAGTACTCGCGCGGGCTGTTGACGATCTCGCCGGCGGCGACCTTCTTCAGGTGCTGGCCGTAGACCGACTTGCCGTAGGCCTTGGCGGCCTCCTCCAGCTCGGCGGTCGTGATCCAGCCGTTCTCCCAGGCGATCTCCTCGGGGACCGAGACCGGCAGGTCCTGGGAGTGCTCCACGGCGCGGACGAACTCCGCGGCCTCGTGCAGGCTCTCCATGGTGCCGGTGTCCAGCCACGCGTAGCCGCGGCCGAGGGTGACCACGGACAGCGTCCCCTCCTCCAGGTACATCTGGTTGAGCGTGGTGATCTCCAGCTCGCCGCGGGCCGAGGGCCTCACCTCGTGCGCCTTGGCGGGGACGTCGCCCGGATAGAAGTACAGGCCGGTTACGGCGTAGGAGCTCTTGGGCTCGGCGGGCTTCTCCTCGATGGAGACGGCCCTCCCCTGCGCATCGAACTCCACGACGCCGAAGCGCTCGGGGTCGTCCACGTGGTAGCCGAAGACCGTGGCGCGGCCCGACTGCGCGTTCTCGACGGCCTTCTTCAGGTGGCGCGAAAGGCCGTTGCCGTAGAAGATGTTGTCGCCCAGCACGAGCGCGCACGGCTCGCCGGCGATGAACTCCTCGCCGATGGTGAAGGCCTGCGCCAGGCCGTCCGGCGAGGGCTGCTCGGCGTAGGAGAGGTTCACGCCGAAGCGCGAGCCGTCGCCCAGCAGGCGCTGGAAGTTGGGCAGGTCGGTCGGCGTGGAGATGACCAGGATGTCCTTGATGCCCGCCAGCATGAGCGTGGACAGCGGGTAGTAGATCATGGGCTTGTCGTAGACCGGCAGCAGCTGCTTGGAGGTCACGAGCGTGAGCGGGTACAGGCGCGTGCCGGACCCGCCGGCGAGGATGATGCCTTTCATAAAAATCCTCTCGATTGACAATCGTTGAGCAAAAGCCGCTGATTACAGATGCATAGTTAATTAAATTATACGCACCGGCAGCAACCTCCCCGTCTTCTTATTTAAATCGGACAGCAGAAACACGCAACTCTTTCTGCATTTCTAGCGAGGCAACAAATGAAAAAGTACAATGAGCAGTGTCCAACAAACGAAAGGCAAACAATGCGAGTCGAAACAACCGGAGTATGCAGAGGAAACTGGAAAATCTACCAGCAGCTTAAGATTGAAGGCATCCATAAAGGCTCCAGCGTAACAGCCCAGGCGGCTACAGACGATAACCGCCGCTCACCTTTATCCCTCCTAAAATTCCGGGACAATAGTTGTGACTCGAACTCATACGTCCTTGTAGTCCCCGATCCCGATGCTCGCACCATCAAAATTGAGTTTAGCGAAATCGGCCAAGACGGTCGCACCCTGAGCAGCGACTCCCTTTCGCTCAATTGCAAGAACATCAAATGGGAGTCGCGCCTTAACTACAAAATTAAACCTGACATGTGCAGCAAACTCCGAAACTACGATGACGTTTCAGAGTTTGACATGGCAACGATTGATTTCTGGCAGTGCATCGAAGATTCAAGCGACTATATCCTTAGGTGCACGGTGAGAACTCCTTTTCGTAGCGACTCGCAAATCAAACTTCGTTGTTTCGATCGAACCCTTAATGAAGTTAATTTGAGCATCGTCAATTTCGGCTCGAATGTAACAAGCGTTGGATTTACGTCTGAGAAAAAGCAGCTTGAAACGCAGCTCTCAATTCGAATGCCAAAGGCGTTCGATCGTTACTACTTTATTATTGACGATCAAAATCACCCATCATTCAGTGCATTCGACTGCTTAACACCCGATAAGCTAGGCTTGCTTCTTGAGGAGACCAACTTTCTCTTTACCCATGCGCAGTTTGACCCTGAATACCCCGAATGGTTCACGGATCATAAGGCAACTATCGGCGCTCTGGAGAAGCAGAGAAAAATCGTCTTCAACAGCGCTCCGAAGTTCAGCATTATTGTCCCTCTATACAACACACCCATTTCGTTCTTTAACGATATGGCCGAATCCGTAAAAAACCAGTCTTATGCAAACTGGGAGCTCATCCTAGTTAATGCAAGTCCTGACAATCAGGAACTAAAGGCTCGCGTTGAGCAGGAGACGGCCCACGACAACAGAATTAAATCAATTAACCTTACCGAGAATAAGGGCATTTCCGAAAACACAAACGCCGGCGTTGCCATCGCTTCGGGTGATTTCGTTAGCTTCTTTGACCATGACGATATTCTTGAACCGGACTTGTTGTTCTCATATGCCGAGGCAATTGAAAACAATGATGACGTCGATCTTCTTTATTGTGATGAAGATAAACTCATGCCCGATGGAATGCTAGCGCAGCCGTTCTTTAAGCCGGATTTCAATATCGATCTGCTCAGAAACAATAACTATATCTGCCATATGCTTACCATCCGTAAGTCTCTGCTTGACACTCTAGAACCGAACACGAAAGAGTTCGATGGAGCACAGGATCATAATCTGACTCTCCACGCCGTGGAAAAGGCAAGGAAAGTTCATCATGTTGCAAAGGTTCTATATCACTGGCGCCTAAGCGAGACCTCCACCGCAGCAAATGCCGATAGCAAGCCGTATGCCACTATCGCAGGTATCAAAGCGGTCCAGAGTCATTTGGACAGGCTTGGGCTCAATGCGAAGGTCGAACAAGCGCGTCGTCCCTTTACATATAAAGTAACCTACGCTGTGCCAGATTCCCATCCACTCGTGTCAATTATCATTCCAACTAAAGACCACGCCAACATTCTGGACAACTGCATTAAGTCAATTGTTGAGAAATCAACGTACGACAATTTCGAGCTTGTCATAATCGAAAACAACAGCACAGAAAAGGAGACGTTCGATTATTACGATAAGTTGCAAGCAAAATATCCTGACATCGTTCGTCTTGTAACTTGGAAGCACGAATTCAATTTCTCCAAGCTCATGAACTTTGGCGTTGCTCACGCCAAGGGCGACTATCTCTTGCTGTTGAATAACGATACTGAGGTAATTACGCCCAATTGGATTGAGACTATGCTTGGCATCTGCGCACGTGAGGATGTTGGCGCAGTTGGTGCAAAACTCTACTATCCCGACAACACCATCCAGCACGCGGGCTTATGCGTCACTGGTGGCGTGGCAGGACATCTTTGCCAAAGCATGCCAAGGGATAACTGGGGCTACTTTGCACTCAACGATGCACAACAAGACTTCAGCGCCGTCACCGCAGCTTGCATAATGACCAAGCGTGATGAATATGAGAAAGTCGGAGGTTTCACGGAAGAGCTTCAAGTTGCATTTAATGACGTTGACTTTTGCTTAAAGCTACGCGAGATCAACGACCTAATTGTATACACACCCGAAGTCGAGCTCTATCACTACGAGTCGATTTCTAGAGGCGTTGAAAACAATACGGAGAAGCAGATTCGCTTCCACAAAGAGGTCGCGTACATGAATTATCGATGGGCTAAGTATTACGTCAAAGGCGATCCTTATATGAATCCAAACTTCACCGTCGGGGAACCCGCGAATCGTTATTATCATTTATAGATAATGAGTATTTACTCATTTGGGCGCTGTTGAATATCGCGAAACTGCGCCGTCGATATCGCGCTTGGGCACCGGGCCCGACATGGGCTCCGGTGCCGTTTTGCTACCTGCGGTCCGCCTCGCGGCACGGCCTCATGTTGGCCTCTCGCATGCCAACCCAGCGCTCGGTCAAAGTCTCTGCTTGGCTTGGAAAAGCATAGCTTTCGGGGACCCTGCGGCGTCCGAATCATCGCCTGCTATCTAAACTGTTAGATAGCAGAAAAAACCCGAGAGCATTACGCAAAGGCCTACACACAGGATGCAATACTAATAAAACGAATAAGATATAAACAATTCATCACGCACATGCCAAAAGAGACGACAGAAAGCGAAGATGAGTTGAATTTAAACAAGCGCGTTCTCGACCCAAACAACAAAGCTGGTAGAACAGGAAGAAAATATCGTCCTTGAACACCCTGTATTACATTCTCGTAATTGAACGTCCAGCCCAACCACATAGATACAATGGAACCAAGGGCAGCCAAAGCAAAAGCGATAATAAACAGAATGGAACAAATGGGGCTGAGAAAAGAGGGCTCATCTTCGGAATCCAAACAACAAATAAACCCAAACAACAAATAAGGAATCATAAAAAAGGCTGGAAACTGCAAGTTTTTCTGGAGCCATCCAAGCGAATAACCTAAGGTGGATCCCCAATAGAAATCTCCTAGGGAATCTAATGTCCTAAAAAAGACCTCGAAGCTATTCTTTGGATGCATGATGATGTCACTGAGCGTATAAAACCGCCCGATCTCTTGGCCACGAGAGGCATCTGAAGACTGAGACACCAATGTACTCATTGATGCTATGCGCAGCACTAGAACGGAGGCTATAACAGCAAAGATCAGTATGCACTTACCGATACGTCCGACTTTCACATCTTGGAACTGCGAAAGGGGCACAAGCAAACCAAGTAATATCAACCCAGAATAAACAACCTTACACGGAGCCAAAAACGCCGAAATAATTAAATAAATGACGATTTCTTTACAACCTATTGATTTCTGCTCTCCAAAAAAACCGCGCATTAGACAAGCGAATACTAAAAGCGAGTACGCAATAATTCCTGAATCATAAGAGTATGAAGCAGCCAAGTGAAGCGTCATAGGCAGAAGCGAAACAAAAACAATAACCGATTTGCCCTTAGGTGCAATCCTGTATGCCTGGAACGCACAAAAGCAAAAAACCAGAGCCGAACCAATGCGCCCCATATAGAACACAGGATAGGCACCAAGTCCGAAAAACAGACCGATTTGCAGCCCAACGATAGATCCTATTTTCGCAGAAACGTTCTCACTACTGACGCTAAATGAGAACTCATTGAATGGAGTCCACTTCCCATTCTCAAACAGAGCATAATTCTGAATAATCGAATCAAATGAAGAGGAGTCAATGGCGTTACTCTGGCGACCCTTATAAAGGGAAAGATCGATATCCCGTACTAGAAAACCACCATCATTTGTCACATGCGCATTGAATGGAAGACTATCAACCATCCAATAAGTTGAAAAAAAATGATGGCCTTCATCCGGAACCGTAAACGGAGGAAAGATAAAGATAAAAATAATTAGAAATGCTATAAGCAGCGCCAAGAATACCCATTCACTTTTAAGACGATGGTACACCTTAGCATATGCAGCGCAAAGGCCAAGAATTAGAATCAACGAGATGGTAATTGTAAGCAGTACAAGTAATCTCGGATTATTTAGATACCAATAGACTGAATACAATGTGAAAAAAACGGCAAACAAAACAAATAAAGGCTTACATCTTATGGAACTTGTCATAAAAATCCTTATAATCGAGAAACTAATAGAACGCAATTAAAAATACTGGTATCAGTATACTAGCAAGCACATTGGCATCCAAAAAGAATGGCGGAATTCAATCTCATGGATCGCGCCGAAAATGTTGGTGCAAGGGTGACCCCTTAGTGCCCGTTTAACGAAAAACGGCCTTCGTCCCGGAACCAGAAATCACCACAACAACAGGTTCCGGGAAAGGACGAAGATCGCTATGTAAATCTTGTCAGACCCGGCGCCGGACATACTCGCCATGCCCCGTTTCAGCGACGGCGCCATCGACATGCGGGAGCTGCTCCCCAGACTCGCCAAACAGGTCGTGAACGCCGCGATGGACGCCGAGGCCGACCAGCTGAGCGGTGGCGGGGCGAACAGCCGAAACGGCTACCGCGAGAGGTCGCTCGCACCTGCGCCGGCACGCTGACGCTGCGCATCCCGAAGCTCCGCTCCGGCAGCTTCTTCCCGGACGACGTGATCGAGCGCCACCGGCGCGTGGACCGCGCCCTCGTTGCCGCCGTCGCCGAGATGTACGCCACCGGCACGAGCACCCGCAAGGTGCAGAGGGTAGCCGAGAAGATAGGCGTCTCCAGGCTCTCGAAGGACCAGGTGAGCGCCATCGCCTCGAGCCTGGACCAGGCATCGAGGATCTGTACGGAAGGCCGCTCGAGGGCTCGCCAGTGCCCTAGGTCTGGCTCGACGCGACCTACGTCAAGGAGCCCACTCTTCTTCGAGATTGTTTTCCGCAAGATAGCCAAAGCAATATCATTCCAAAGGCGTATTTAAAACGCAGCCCCACTGGGGCGTAGCGGTAGTGTGGTAGTAGTTCAGCCACCAGGCCAGTGATATCGTCCTAATAAATTTAACGGGTTAAAGGGCTAGCAAAAACCGATACATCATCTGCATTATGCATTACAAAATGATGCGTAACTACACACCACATCGAAATTAACCTAAATGGCTCGATAATGGAATTACGCTCTTTTGTAATGGAGTCCTCCGGCTGATTCTATTATCTGTTCTACATTATTAATACAAAACTATTCGACCACGACATAACAGCTGAAACAACATTGCAGCCGGAGCAGGGATATCGCCTCCATTGACAAGCAAATGGCAACCCGCGATGAGAATCATCGGATTTGGTACCGATCCAGACCTCAGCAAAGGGTATAAGCAACGTTTGTATAAGGCAGATTTCCACTTTCCTCAACTAGCAACATTGAAGAACTAAAAGTAAACTGAATCAAATAATTGTATCAAGCTCAGTCATAATAATCCAACCGATTCTCAAGCTCTTTTTCGAGCAAGGCAATCCTTTGTGTAAGGCTTTTGATTGCCAAAACATGACGGCTCACCGCAACGCTAAGGGATAGAGAGATTGCAAGCAACAGCACAATTGCACCCAGGAAGAGGAAATTGGCCGGGTTAACAAACCCAATAGCCGTGGAGCAATAAAAAATAAGCTGAGGGAATAAATCACAAAGCAAGGCCGCCATGCACATTAAAATCCAAAGCAAAGAATACTTAAGAAGCATCTTTCCTTTGGATACGAGTCGAAGAACATAAACGAGGAACCCACCAAAAAAGATGGCTGCCCCAATCCTTAGAAAAAAATTCATTATTGGTCTCCCCTATGGATCCAACACACAAGGACAATAGCAAGCGTAACTTTAATCATGTAGTAGACGGAAGAGAGGACCCCAATGGATGAACGCCCGCCCTGGCGCTCATTCATCTTTACAGGTGCCTCCATAACGGGGAGACCAAGCTTCATAGCCAAAGCTATCGATTCCGGCTCCGGATAATCATCAGGATAGCTCTTGCAGAATAAGTCGATGGCGTCTTTATTGCAGGCTCTAAAGCCAGAAGTGGGATCGGTGACCGCCTTACCTGTAAGCAACTTAAGCAAAAAAGAGAGCCACCTGATTCCAACACGACGCATAAAGGTTGATTGGAAACCGTCGGTCTCGACCAAGAATCGAGAGCCTATCGCCAGACTCGCCCCACCCTCAATCAGCTTAACAAGCTCAGGTATATAAGAAGGATCATGTTGGCCATCGCCGTCAACCTGAATGTCAATATCATAGCCAAATCTCTGAGCATACTTATGCCCCGCCTGGACCGCCCCACCGATACCAAGGTTCTGTGGGAGATCCAATATGTTGACATCATGCTCTCGACAAAGCCTAAGTGTCCCATCCTGTGAGCCGTCGTTAATTACGACATAGTCATATCCAGCAGCCTTAATAGAAGCAACGGTATTGAGAATGCATTCCTGCTCGTTATAAGCGGGAATAATTACCAGAACACGCGGATATCCTTTTGAATCTTTTGTTAAAGCAAATGACAATCGAGTTTCATCCATTCCAAATAATAGTTGGCCCTTAGCGACGCTCGAAGAAAATGCGGCCCTTACAGTCCAACGCACTGTCTAGTAATGAATAAAGTTTACAGCATCCGGACTAACCATCGCGAAGTTACATCTCAAGCTTGGATATTTAGTTTGCACGGCTGGCATACAGCTGACGTTCACCTGGAGCCCCCATCTGCCATCGCGAGATACAAATCCGCTGCGGCTCTCGCCCAATTGCGCGGTGCATAAGACTTCGACGCCATTCTAATCGGACAAAACTGCTCCAACTATCCCCCCCATCCCAACGATAGCCTTAATCTTTGGCACTAGCTTAAAGAAACACGGTCTGGGTTGATACAGGCGAGGCCAACATGCAGCAGCGACGCGACGCCGGACGCTAGCAATAAATAGGCGCCGAGACCCATGTCGGCCCCAAAGCCAGGCGCAATAACAGCGGCGTGCTTCTTGATATTCAGCGGTGCTCAAGCGAGCAAATATTCATGAAATAGGAGGAATCGACAATACCAAAATCGGCACTTATATCCAACTTCACGCAAAAGCCGAACAAAAGCCCTTGATTATCAACTTCATCCGAACAAAAGCCAGCCAAGTATCACTTAGCAAATACAAAACGCCTTCTCGACATCCATAGCAGTGGCATCCCAGTTATATCGACTTTCAACAAGCGCCCTAGAGTTTCGAGACTGAAGAGAAAGCAGCTCTCGATCATCAAAAAGCCTGCATAATGCCGAAACCACCTCATCAGATGCCATGGAACGAATTATTGTGCCGTAGCTATCATCTAAGATAAGCTCGCGTGCCCCGCCCACATCTGTTACCACTGCAGGCGTTCCGCAGGCTGAAGCTTCAAGAAGTACCGTTGAAAAGCCTTCGGAACGAGTTGGAAGACAAAGCACATCTGCTTGCTGAAGTAAGGAAGAAATATCCTCTGTGTTACATCTCCCAAGCCAAAACAAGTTAGACGAACAGGCTTCCTTGACCTCATTAGCCAGCGGACCATCCCCTGCAAGAACAAAACAAATATCACGCTTGGTAATATCTTTTGTGCGAGCCGCCTCAATAATTGAATTAATTCCCTTTTCAGGAATAAGCCGCCCGACAAAAGCTACAACCAAAGATGACTGAGGGATACCTAATTCAGATCGGAAATCTCTCCCCGAAGAAATACTCCTATAGAATGAGGCATTGATTGAGTTTGAAATGACGCCCTTTGCAGTGATATTAAAGTGCTGAAGCCATTCAACACTTTTAGAAGAAATCCCATAGAAATCAGGGTCAAACGTCTTTACGCGATCCATAATCCAATCCTCATATCGGCGCACAAAAAAATCAAGGAGTGGCTGATTGAAGGAAAGATACGCTGAGCCGTGGTCGAGAACGACAGCCTTAGCACTATGATCCGCAGCAAACCTCAGCCCTTCGAGCGAGAGAGGGAAAAGTCTCGTGTTTATCAGAACACCATTCCACTCATAATCATCAAGGGTTTGCAGGAGTCGGTAATAATCACTAGTTTTTTTGGGAAGAGGAAGTCTTCCATCAAGTAACGGAATGCAAGGAAGACGAATTACCTCCAGGCCGTTTTCGACTGAATGACCGACTCCCACGCGCATCGAATCATTAGTAACGATAACCACCCTATCGCCGCGTGCAGTCAAGGCATGAGCGAGACCATCGACAAAATTACCAATTCCACTAAGTTGCGGGTGATAATGGTGAGTGAAAATACAAATAGAGGAGCTCATCACATAACCTCATCTGATATAGATGTCATATCCTTAATTCTGTGCCGTCCAGACTTCCCCATCTCCAAAGTCGAGCAAGAGCGGAAGATGGGTATGTCGATTATCCGGTGACGGTATTTTTTTCCAATCGTCATACATCGTTGTAAGATATTTATCCGTCATACGAGGAACAGGGAATTCACTGCCTTCGAAAACCGCGCTGCTCAGAGGGAAAATCTCTGAAATAGGCACTGGCGCCATATTCGGCCAGCTTAACGTCAGACAGTAATCAGAGACCTCACCCGTATTTGAGTCGGCAATACAGGAATCGAACAAATCCTGGTAAGAGCATGCGCCTCGAGAAACCAGTTGTTCCACCACGTGCATAGCAGAACAACCAATTTGCTCGAGTTGACCAAGGAACCCTTTATGAGGGACAACAATGGAAGAAGAATGATATAAATAGGCTCTTTTCTGTGCAATTGATGCAGTTCGGACTTGCTTTGCACGAAGGCGTTTATCTGTATAGAGCTGGTCATATGGAAAGATGTCGACAAAAATGCCCATCGAACTGGAAGCCTCTCGAGCCTCTTGATTCTCGAAGCGAGTTCCATCGCGATACACCTTAGCAAACATCGCAGCATAGCCAGTAGTATTCCGCGATGTATGGAGCGAATATCCTTCCGGTAACCCACCCTCGGCTAAAGAGCAAAAGCGGTCATAATCTGAACGCATCATTCCGATATCTATATCATCATCCCAAGGGATAAACCCCCTATGACGCATTGCTCCTAAACATGTTCCACCGTCAAGCCACCACCTGATGCCGTGCTTAGAGCAGAATGCGGCGACAACCTGAAGGATATCCAATTCAGTGTTTTGAAGCTTTAATAGCGCGTGAGCTTTAGACATCATCGGCCTATCTCTTTTCCCCGAACCATTGTTGCGTCTGTTTCCCCAAAACAGAAGACTGGTAAATAAGGCAAATGGCATTGGATATAAGCGCCGATACAGTAGGGCCATTTAAGCCAAACAGCATTTGCGCAGGAGCCATAACAGCGACAGCACTAATTAAGGACAGCATGCTGCCAACAAATACCCCTCGGTAATTATCAAGAGAAACCAACAAATCGTTGACAAACCAAGCGATGCCAGTCAAAAAGGCACAAGCCAACATAGGCTGAAGGAGATCGGTATGTTTAGCTATTCCAGCGCCATAAAACAGTGACAGCAATAATTTACCGAAAAAGAAAAGGGCAACTGAAGATATGACACCGACAAAAAAGATGCCAGCAAGTATTTTACCTATGAGCGAAAAAAAGGACTTTTCTCTAGAATGGTAACGCTCTACTAGATAACCTAATAAAGGATTATAAATATAGGTCGCACCCATTTGGATAATTGCCACAGGTGCAGCAACTGATGCATAAATACCCAGAGCAGAATCTCCGAATGAATAAGATAAATACTGCCTGGGAATATTCGGCGCCGCAGAAGCAGCAATGCCGCCCAGAACGATGGGCAAACAGCTACATAGGAAGGCTCTGACCTTCGCTCGGCTAATTCCAAGCTTGATTGCAGAAATCCGATTTGATCTTGGATAATCGTAAATAACTCCGATGCCTATTGTCACTACCGTCATAAGCAACAGTGCACCTTCGAGGCTATTAAAAAATCCAAAGACAAGAATGAATGAAAGGAGAGAGCCGATGCCCTGCATTATGAGGGATTTCCCAATATAGTCCATCCTATGACCAACCTGATCATTAGCATGCATGACATCAATGACTAAGCCAGCGGTTTTATAGAGAGCATACAGAAGAATAGCGGGCACCGTACCAATACGACACGTTGCAATGGAATAGACGGCTAACATTGCAAACGCTATAAAAGTAGTAAAGAAACGAAAAGTCAGGTATTCACCAGCAGAGTTTTTCCTTTCAACATCTGCAATTTGCACCGTGTACATCCTGTATTGGGCTAATTGAGAAAACATGTTGAAAATAGACATAGCCAGCGAATAAATGCCTGCAGCACTATATCCATCAGACAGCCGAACGACCAAAATGGTGATAAGCCACTGACAGCCTAAATTAGTCAACGAACCGACGGTATTCCAGAACATATTATGTTTAATCGAAAGAGTCTTCTCTGTGGCCTTCACAAATATAAGCGCCCTTCTAAACCTGTCGAAATGAGGATACGGAGCTATCTCGCAGCTTTAAGTTCTTTTAAAATCAAAATAAACAGCCAATTCGGCACAAGACGTATAATGACATCTGCTTTAGCGATAGACGGGCAAGCTCGTCGGTATTTAAGTAAACCAATTATGGAGCGCCGCTCCCTTGCTTCAGCGAACCCCAATATTTCCTTTAGATGCGGTGAATCGGGAAATCTATCGGCAAATCGCCTAGCAGTATCAACCCTGTTTTTAACTCTTGTCGAATACCAATCATCTTTTGAAGAAACACCTGCAAGGAATCCAGTTTCGTTACCACCATGTCGACGATACTTAACCAAAGGAGTCATAGTAAAGCTGCACTTCCCCAGTTCACTGCAACCCAATGTCAACCACAAGTCATGTGCAGTCGATTCCGGAAAGGGAATCATCGACTTCGCCGCACTCGCATCTAACATGAGAGCCATACCAATGCCGTAACATACGCTTGCGGCCTGTACAGTAATATCCTCTCCAGAGCACCAATTTACTTCCGGCGAATTAGGATGAGCTTTCCTATAACTCTTTACCAGAATATTTCCGTTTTCGTCAATTACCGATCTATCACAAACATCTAGAATTGAGCCTTCTTCTAGCATATGGTTGAGCGAAACTTCAACTCTATTAGGCTCCCAAATATCATCCTGATCGCAAAGTACTACGTAATCCCCTTCCGCCAAGGAGAGCAGCGCCTCGAACGATTTGACATAACCGAGATTATTATCACCGTGATAATACCGATAGGCGTTTTTCGTTATATGCGCTTGGATAAACCGCTCTAATGAATCCGATTCAGGGCAGTCATTTCTAACTAGAAGCGTAAGCGGAAACGTTTGTTTATCTATCGAATCAAGTTGTTCCGCGAAAAACTTAAGATCGGGTTTATAAGCTGAGAGAAGTACGCATACGCCAATATCATTTCCCATTTCTATTTCCAAAAATCCTCCCAAATTCATTGCTAAAGATTATCAAAGCACCCTCAGTTAAAAGAAACTCTTTTAAAAATAGAGTATTTATCCCTGTCTCTTAAAACGAGTGCCTAATATCAATAAGTAACAACCTTTGTTCCATAAGGAATGTTATCGTAAATCCATTTTGCATTCTGAATCTCAAGGCGTACGCATCCAGCAGAGGATGGAACGCCCATCGTGGGATCCATCACGCGGTTGCTGTTGACGTAGTAGGGTGAGGAATGGAATAAGTAATCACCATAGAACTGCGTGTAGTAATAGCAAGCATATCCATGCCCAAAGGAATATCCCTTTCCGTAGACTTGATACTCCCCTATCACCGTAGGTGTGCTAGCTTTTCCCGTCGAACATACATATCGACGGTTTAAGGACCAGTTATTCCAAGATCCAGTGTAAATACTCGTAATGCAACGCGACGTATCGACAAGTATCAGCCAATTTGTATTGCTTGAATAACTTTGAGCTTTAGCATCCATATAGTCTGACACCCACGCGCCGTTTGCCATAAAGTAATTCCAGGACCCGTCCACAACGCGCCAGCCAGTAGCCATAGCGCCGCTAGCGTCAAGCCAATACCAGGTGCCGCCCAGATTGAGCCATCCCGTCTGCATGAAACCAGACGAATTCAGGTAATACCAAGATCCGTTAACGGCAACCCAACCGGTTTTCATAGCATAAGTGGACGGATCTAAATAGAACCAGGAGCCATCCTTGTACAGCCAGCCAGATCGTGCATAGCCAGCGGTCTCATCAAAAAAGTACCATTTTCCGTTAACGTTCTTCCATCCAGCGCAGGGGGAGCCATCGGTTGGATCAGCATAGAACTTACAGCCTCCAAGCATCACAAACCCGTGAGCTTCGACCAATTCGCCATCGCCGTTTGATGTAAACAGTTTTCCATTACGCAATGCTCCACACAATGAGCAATCAGAACCAGCAAAAGCCTTAGATGGCTCATCCTGAACCGAGTCCTGGACATCTACCCATTCACGACAAGCAACAGCGCCTGAAGCTTTTGCATAATAGCTTTTCCCATTTACAGAAAAATGATCAAGAAGCATTTTACCGTCGGCGGCAGGATCGAGATAATAGTATTGACCACCGTCCTTCAGCCATTCAGTCTTTATAATGCCCGACGCTTGAGAAGGCTCAGCGTAATACCAGTCTCCATTGCTCATAAACCAGCCAAGTGACAACGCTCCCGTTGAAGAAAAATGATACCGGTTGGATCCGATGACATAAAAGCCGGTAGCCATTCTATTGTCATTTGCGACATCGAGCCAATACCAAACGCCGTTCACCAAACGCCAGCCCGATGCAAGTGCGCCGGAACCGTCAGCGTAATACCAGTCCGTCCCATCAAACGCCCAACCAACAGCCATTGCGCCGGAATCCGATAAATAGTAAAGAGACGAACCGACAGAAACGATTCCTCTAGACATAACACCATCATTGGCGGGATCAAGCCAATACCAATTATTGCTAGTTTGAAACCAGCCGGTTAAGACTTCACCATTGTTACCCCAATACCATAAACCGTTATCAAGGCACCAACCATTAATCAGTCCATAGGTTCCAAGAAGATAAGGGTGCCCATCAATAACACGTCGACCAGTAGCCATAGAACAGCTGTCAAGGGAGTCAAACCAGTACCATTGGCCTCCGATAAACTGCCAACCACTTGCCAAAGCGCCTGATGGACCCGCGTAATACCACTTATTTTCAGTAAAAATCCAGCCGCAGCTCATTGCGCCGTCACGAGCGGGGTCCAAGTAGTACAACGAGTCGTCAATATTCTGCATTCCGGTCAAACGACAGCCGTCAAGATAGTAGTACCAGGACAAACCGTTCCATTGCCATCCAGATAGTTTTTCTGTCGTCGACAGGTCTTGACTTTCGACAACCTGTAGGCTCGAATCTTCCGTTGTTTTGCCGGCACAATCACTGGAGTCTTGAGAGCAACCGCCACCGACAAATGCTCCCGACCCTCCTGTCGAGTCGCGCTCTACGACACCGTTATCCGCCCCCTCTTCCACGGCATAGGCAGTGCAAGAAAATGCGGGGACGGAAACTGAGAGCAAGGCGGAAAATAGCATCAAGCCAATTACTCGCCAACAAATTCGATGTTCAATCCAGACATTCATTCCAGGCCCCCAACCGATATCGACCGGCTTGCAGCAAATCAATTAAATAAACGGACGGGCTGCGCCGATCACATTTCCCCTTGCGCTAATGGAATGAATTCCGACGCCCTGATGAGGCCAGGAGTCAATCATCATACCGCCGCCAAGTGCAATTGCGATATGCCCGCGATAATAAATCACATCGCCACGCTGAATTGAGTTCGCACTCACGGGCATAAAGATATTACTTCGATACCAATTCATGGAATTGTAGGTTTGGCTTGGATCCCAGCGATGGTTATAAGGGTTGTAAACACCCATATCCATGCCAGTAGCATAAAGGCACTGCAAGACAAAACCAGAGCAATCAACAGCTCCACCGGGAGCGGTAGACCAAGGCTCAATATATTGCGTACCAATATACTCATAGGCGCGCTGGATAAAGGCGTTCACGCAATCTTCCCGCGTTGCCTCGACAGAGATGCGAGAAGGGGTCACATAGGTAAAGTATCCGGTGCAATAGCTAGGCAGCTGAACAGTCCAAGAACTGACCTGAGGATACTGGGATGGATTTTGCCAGCCAACTTTGTCGCACTGGCCATCACTCCAGAAAACTCGACGAACGCCATCGATGGTCCTTGCGCCCGTTGCCATAGCGCCGCTGCCGTCTAACCAATACCACTTACCCGAATCTTTAAGCCAGCCAACATGCATGCTGCCATTGGACTCAAGGTAATACCATGTTCCATTCAGGCATTTCCAACCAGTTGCCATTTTTCCGTCAGCGTTTAGGTAATACCATGCACCGCCAGTAAAAACCCATCCGGTCCTCATCACGCCAGAATCGGCATCAAGCCAATACCAATCGCCGTCAATCTGCAGCCATCCAAGATGAATGGCACCCGTTCCGGGCTCAGCGTAAAACCTAAGATTTGCGACATTAACCCAGCCGGACGCAATCTGCCAACCATCAGCTCCAGCGGTTTTTAGGATAGTGCCGTTTTCGCGAATCACATCCTTGCAAAGATATCCATTATCATTAGCGTATCTTTGAACGCCGTCATTAACGGTAACCCAGCTTGAAACCACAAGCCTACCGCTCTGGTTTGCAAAACAATCGTTGCCGCCCACCTCAAATAAGCCCGTTTTCATGAGATGGCTAACAGGGTCCAGGTAATACCAGCTCGTGCCCTCTTTATACCAGCCAGAAATAAGTGCACCAGATTGGGAGGCTAGATACCAGCCATTCTCGGACTGAGCCCAGCCAACAGCCATAGCTCCATTGGGGTTCAAATAATATGCTGCGTTACCAAGGTCTAAATACCCAACGAACATTTTGCCGTCGGAAGCTGGGTCGAGATAATACCAAGCGCCGTTAACGAGTTTCCAGCCAGTAGCCGCAATACCGTTGGAGCAGTAATACCAATCTGATCCATCCTTGTACCATCCATTTGCAAGGCCATAGTCACCAAAAATGTAGGTGCATCCATCAATCTTTTGGCGACCCTTGAACATGATAAACGTCTGTGAGTCAAAACAATAGCGAGCCCCACCTATCGTCTGCCATGACGAAGCAAGGGCACCCGATGAATAAGCCCAGTACCAATTCCCGTCAACGAGAATCCAGCCGGTTTTCATAGCGCCCGAGGCATCTAAATAGTATTTCCCACTCCCGAGGTCGACAAAACCAACCTGCATTATATGAGTGACAGGATCCAGGTAATACCATGTGCCATCTTGATAAAACCAACCAGCAGCTAAATCGCCTCCAGCATTGGCATAAAACCAATTTCCATCTGTGTTACGTAGCCAGCAGTTCTGATATAGCGCGCCAAAAGGCGTTGCGGCATTACCGTCATTCGCATAAAACGAAGCAGTCAAACCGCCATCATCGGTCACATTGAAATAACCTGTCTGCATTGCACCATCATTGGCAGGATCAAGCCAATACCAATAGCCCCCGCTTTGCAGCCAGCCGGTTTGGTGTTTACCGTTTTTTCCGTAATACCAAACTCCAGACGACTCGTCTCGTTGCCAGCCATCTTTTATGACGGAAGAATTATCAGGTTGCAAATCATCGGAAACCACAGAAGAAAAATCCGCTTTTGACTCAATACTCTGAGCCTCAACGGAATCCTGTGCAAACGCGACATTCGCACTCAGGGGCAAGCAGCAAGCAGTGATTAATGACGCAGCAGCACAAACAAGCGTGGCCTTCTTTTCGAATCGATACATAAGCGACCCTCCCAGATATCTCATTTATTTATTTTAATCCACATTCCAGGATTGATTTTCGTTACTGTCTGTTCAGTCTATGTAGATTAATATATTAAATTGAACATAACGTTCAATCATTCTATTCTTTCCCTAAGCAATGAACATCTTAATTGGAGGCCTGCAGTGGAACTGACCAAGCGTAACTTTACAGTTCTGTACGAATACCTAAAGAACCCATATGCCAGCCAGCGAGAAGTTGCCGAGCGCACTGGCCTCTCACTTGGATCGGTAAACGCAGCAAATAAAGAGCTTACGAATGAGGGCCTTCTCGAATCGGACAGCCTAACCGACAGCGGTTACGAAGCACTTCACCCCTATAAGGTTGAAAACGCAGTGATATTGGCTGCGGGGCTTTCGAGCCGCTTTGCTCCCATTTCGTATGAAAAGCCCAAAGGCCTTTTAAAGGTACGTGGTGAGATTCTCATCGAACGTCAGATTAGGCAGCTGCAAGACGCAGGTATCAGCAATATCACCGTCGTTGTCGGCTATAAAAAAGAATATTTCTTCTATCTCGAAAGCAAGTTCGGCGTCTCGATTGTCGTCAACAACGAATATGCATCCAAAAATAACCACGCATCGCTTATGTGCGTAAAAGAGCGGCTTGGAAACACCTATATTTGTTCAAGCGATGATTACCTTCTAAACAATCCGTTTGAGGCATATGTTTGGAAAGCATTTTATTCTGCTCAATATGCTGAAGGCGCCACCAAAGAATGGTGCATTCAAACGGGAGCAATGGATAGAATCACCAACGTTACGATTGGCGGCTCCGACGCATGGTACATGCTCGGGCATGTCTACTTTGATAAAGCCTTCTCGCTTGCGTTTAAGCAGATTCTTGAAACGGAATATAACAAGCCGGAAACAACGGACAAGCTTTGGGAAGATCTATATATCGAGCACATCAAGGAGCTCGATATGGTGATCAAAAAGTATCCTGAGGGCGAGATTAACGAATTCGATTCTCTTGATGAGCTGCGTGTCTTTGATCCGCATTTTATCGAAAACGTTGACTCCGACATTTTCGATAACATCGAGCAAGTGCTCGGCTGTTCCAAATCAGAGATTCACGACGTTTATCCCCTTAAACAAGGCCTTACGAATCTATCGTGCCACTTTAGAACCAATGATGGAGAGTACGTTTACCGCCATCCGGGAGTCGGAACCGAACTGCTTATTAACAGAAATGGAGAAGTAGCCGCACTTAAAAAGGCCAAGGAACTCGGCCTTGACGATACGTTCATTCATGAGGACCCAAAGCGCGGTTGGAAAATTTCGAAGTTTGTACCCAACGCAAAGCAGCCTGATCCGCATGATGCTGCCCAAATGAATCGAATGATGCAGATGTGTCGTTCGCTTCACGAGAGCGGTGCAAATGTCGAAACCGAATTTGACTTCTACCTCGAAGCGAAGCGCTACGAATCACTTCTTCTGGAAAAAGGTCCCATCGACATTCCAGGCTACAGGGAAATGGCCGCCGAAATCGATGAATTGGAGCACTTTGTTCAGGCCGACAATGCGCCAAAATGCCTTTGTCACAATGACTTCTTTTACCTCAATTTCCTTATCGATGAGAACGACAAGTACTATCTCATTGACTGGGAATATGCTGGCATGAGCGATTACGCAAACGATTTTGGAACGTGCAGTGTCTGCTGCGAGCTTTCCGAAGATGAAGTCGATCGCGCGCTTGATGCATATTTTGGGCGCAAGGCAACAAACAACGAAGTTGCGCATAACTATGCGCACATTGCGCTTGCAGGATGGTGCTGGTACCTCTGGTCTCTTCTGAAAGAAGCCGAAGGTGACTTCGTGGGCGAGTGGCTCTATATCTACTTCAATTACGGTGCCAAATACCTTAAAAAGGCACTGGAGATCTATCGGAAAGGTGAGTAACGATGCAATTCGGCTTTTTTAGCGGCCTTCTTTGGGGCCTTGATACAGTAATTCTTGGAATCGGTTTGGCACTCGCGCCCTATATTGGATCGGCGGAAGCGCTTGCATGCGCCTCCATTGCGGGATCTTTTCTCCATGATGCCTTCTGTGCAATCTGGCTCTTTGGATACATGGGAGTTCGAGGCAGATTAAAAGACACGCTCGCTGCACTTAAAACTCGTTCTGGCAAGGTCGTCATCGCCGGCGCACTGCTCGGTGGACCTATCGGAATGACCGGATACGTATTGGCGATTAATAATATCGGAGCAGCCTACACGGCAATTATCTCCGCCTTCTATCCCGCAGTCGGAGCATTCCTTTCGTTCGTGCTGCTGAAGGAGAAAATGGGCAAAGGTCAGATTCTTTCCCTTCTTGTTGCCCTTTGCGGCGTAATGACGATGGGCTATCTATCGGCCGGATCGAGCGAGATTGCAAATGCCCCTCTCGGCTTACTCGGCGCGGTGCTTGCCGTTATTGGATGGGGATCCGAAGCGGTGCTGTGCGCATGGGGAATGAAAGATGATGCCGTTGATGACGAAACGGCTTTGCAAATCCGCGAAACTACAAGTGCGCTTGTTTATGGAGTGCTTGTACTTCCCCTCTTCGGAGCATGGCATTTCACGCTGGGCGCAATCCCGAGCATGCCCACATTGATTATTGCACTCGCCGGGCTCGCAGGAACTGCATCCTATCTGTTCTATTACAAGGGCATTGCGGCAATCGGAGCAGCGCGTGCGATGGCTCTGAATATCTCCTATTCGGCATGGTCGGTGGTCTTTGGCCTGATCTTGCTTGGAACAATTCCCGACATGGCATCCGTAATCTGCTGCGTTGTAATTGTGTGCGGAACAGTTTTGGCAGCTAGTAACTGGGACGAACTATTTGGACGTAATAGGACAGCGTAGCTTGATTAAAAATGTAGTAAAAAGGGGAGAGCTCATCGAGCTCTCCCCTTTTTTAACATCATGGCTATTCAATTACCACGGCCTGGCTATCCATCTGTTGCCACGTGCCGAAGAACACCTGGGCATTTCGCGTAACATTGCCGTTAATCGAATCCGAAAGATAGACAATTCCCTGCTCGTCATCATAGCCTTTAAGGACTACGGCATGATTACCGCCCCACAGGCCATAGGAATGCCCGTTATACCAACGCGCAGCATAACGGCCTCCTGGCCAACTTCCCCACTCGGTATTCCACATCTCAACAGGTTGACCACAGGTCAGTCTGTTCTTAATGGAAGAAATTGACGAGAAAGAGACGTCTTTTGCCTGCTTGCCACTTCCAGCAGCACGCAGAAAGTTATTACCAGCTATAGTAATCGCAGGGGCGACGCATCCCATGAGACCCCCGCTGCTACGCCTTGGATTGCCATCAAAAGCGGTAACAAAATTGCCATTGCTTCCCTTGGGCAAATAGTAATCCGCAATAATCGTCTTACCTAAACCGAAACCATAGTAGTTAAGCAAGTTTGTAAGGGCAACCGACTCACAGCCAGTAGGAAGTTCCGGGTACTGCGAATAGCACGGGACATCGACCCAAGCGCCAACCATTGCGCCGGATGAACTGAACTTGTAGTCAGTAGAGCCGATCCAATACCAACCGTTGCTCAACATTACTCCCCCATGTGCGGCATCAAGGTAATACCATGTGTCCCCACGGGAAAGCCATCCCGTTTTCATTATGCCAGAAGCGGAATCTAGCCAGTACCAGTTACCGCCATCGTTAAGCCAGCCGGTCGCCATTCGACCATCCGAGTTAAAGTAATACCAAGACCCAGCTATTTGCTGCCATCCAGTCAGAATTACCCCATCAGCAGAACAATAATATCGAGAACCCTGACTCTCAATCCAGCCCGTTCTAACATTCCCGCCATCGTCAATCAGCTGGATTCCCGAATCGGTCATTATGCCCTTAAGGTCAATTGCACCGCTGGATGAAGAATGATACATACAGGACCCATCACCGTTTGACCAGCAATTAGCCATCATCTTGCCGGAACTATTAAATATGTATTCACATGATCCAATAGTTTGAAAGCCCGTTGCCATGGCGTGCGTCGCGGGGTCGAGCCAGTACCACGCACCGTTTAGGCTGAGCCAGCCGGAGGCCAGCGCGCCGGAGCCTGTCGCGTAGTACCAGGTGCCGCCGTCGAGGACCCATCCGGTCGCCATCGCGCCGGAGTCATTGAACCAGTACGCGGAGCCGTGGCACGAATGGAGGCCCGTCGCCATGGCGCCGCCCGCGTCGGGGTCGAGCCAGTACCAGGAGCCGCCGGTGTAAAGCCAGCCAGTCGAGGCGATACCGTCAGCGAACCAGTACCAGGAGCCGTCGACGAGGCCCCAGCCGTTAAGGGGACCGCAGCTGCCGAAGTAGCGGCGGACGCCCTGCGCGTCCGTCTGGTAGCCCGTCAGCATGGCCCCCGTCCGGGCGTCGAAGCAGTAGGGCACGCCGCCGACGGAAACGGGGCCGCGCGCCAGCGCGCCGGAGCCAGTCGCGTAGTACCAGGTGCCGCCGTCGAGGACCCACCCGGTCGCCATCGCGCCGGACGAATTAAACCAGTACAGGGAGCCGTTGCACTCGTGAAGGCCGGTAGCCATGGCATGGGTGGAGGGATCAAGCCAGTACCAGGCGCTGCCGACGTAGGCCCAACCGGAGGCGAGGGCGCCGGAGCCCGTCGCGTAGTACCAGGTACCGCCGTCGAGGACCCACCCGGTCGCCATCGCGCCGGAGGCGTCAAACCAGTACGCGGAGCCATTGCACTCATGGAGCCCGATGGCCATGGCATGCGTCGAGGGGTCGAGCCAATACCAGGCCCCATTGGTATAGAGCCAGCCAGAATGCAACGAGACCGGATTGACTGAATCCACATAGAACCAGTTGCCGTCAAACGAATTCCAACCCAGATTCCATTTAACGGATTCTTGAGCAGGACCATCATCGATTGAATCGGAAGGAGAAAGAGTCGAGGGGACGGATTGCCGCTCAAAATCAGTAGGGATGGAGGAGCTTATGGGTTCTGCGTTCGCGATATCAACCACACCGGGTCCAGCGAGCAGTAGAGTTGAAAGAATGATTAGGATTAATGTTATTTGCTTTTTCCTTGCCATGTGCAGCCCCCAGTAGTTACCAATTTTTATATAAACATAGTCTACAAATGGATAGCTAAGAGCAATATGTAATTAGAAAAAAGCAATTAAGGAAGAGTTGCTAGCCGAGCCAAGCGCCATTACTAGCAAAAGAGTATTTCACCCCATCGATTTCTTGAACACCCGTAGTCATAGCGTGCGTCGAGGGGTCAAGCCAGTACCAGGCGCCGCCGACGTAGGCCCAGCCGGAGGTGAGGGCGCCGGAGCTCGTCGCGTAGTACCATGTGCCGCCGTCGAGGACCCATCCGGTCGCCATCGAGCCGGAGCCGTTGAACCAGTACATGGAGCCGTTGCACCCATGGAGCCCGGTGGCCATGGCGTGCGTCGAGGGATCGAGCCAGTACCACGTACCGTTTAAGTTGAGCCAGCCGGAGGCGAGGGCGCCGGAGCCCGTCGCGTAGTACCAGGTGCCGCCGTCGAGCACCCAGCCGGTCGCCATGGCGCCGGAGGCGTTGAACCAGTACGCGGAGCCGTTGCACGCGTGGAGGCCCGTCGCCATGGCGCCGCCCGCGTCGGGCTCGAGCCAGTACCAGGAACCGCCGGTGTAAAGCCAGCCGGTCGAGGCGATACCGTCAGCGAACCAGTACCAGGAGCCGTCGACGAGGCCCCAGCCGTTAAGGGGACCGCAGCTGCCGAAGTAGCGGCGGACGCCCTGCGCGTCCGTCTGGTAGCCCGTCAGCATGGCCCCCGTCCGGGCGTCGAAGCAGTAGGGCACGCCGCCGACGGAAACGGGGCCGCGCGCCAGCGCGCCGGAGCCAGTCGCGTAGTACCAGGTGCCGCCGTCGAGGACCCACCCGGTCGCCATCGCGCCGGACGAATTAAACCAGTACAGGGAGCCGTTGCACTCGTGAAGGCCGGT
>CABSNA010000002.1 GCA_902478865.1 uncultured Collinsella sp. | reverse complement strand
CCTGGCTACGCTCCGACAACCCCGCCGGCGCTCCTGCCACGGGTAAGCTCCCGACTGAGCCCGCGCCCCGTGCGCCCGAGCGCTCTGCCGCTCCCAAATGTCAGCCTGCTGCGTCGTCTGCGCCGTGGGAATCCGAGCAGGTTCCCTACGACGATGCCATGGTCGGCGGTTTTGCTGCCGATGCTGGTGGAGACGATCTGCCTCCGTTCGACGTGCCGGGTGCGGCGTCCGTGCCCAAGTCCGCTGCAACTGCCCCCAAAGAGGAGGACGCTCCTGCAGCTCCCTGGGAGTCCAACCCCGGCGCGGGCAGTCCCTTCGGCCATCAGGGCGCAGCCCCGAGCATCCCGCAGACCGAGGACGAGGCCAAAGCCCTCATCCGCAGCGTCTTCGGTCAGGCCACCATCTTCAAGCCGGTGGAGTAGCTGTACGGGCGGGTATACTGCTCAAGAAGAGATCTCTTTGTCCGGGCGCATCTGTATTTCGGACATGTGTAGTGTGGTGCCGCGTATATCGCATTCGAGCAGACAGGTGCGTGACGGTCGCCCTAGGATGCTGAGGTCGATACGATACGTCGCATGGCTGTCCGTGTACTCGACTTGCTCGGCGTTGAGGGTTGCTCCGATTGTCAAGAAAGCGCCTGGTTCGGCATCGACAATCTTGGAGTCCTTTATCTTGACCTTGAACTCTTGGTAGAGGGACGGGCTGTTGTAGTAAATGGTTCGAGTTCCGTCGGTGCACTCATCGGTCGCTTCCCATTTGACGACGGGCTGGTCCGAGCTGGCTATCAGTAGTTCTGCTCCAAAGGCTATAGCATGGGTGATGATAACCAGTAATGCCCAGCCGACAAAGAGATAGAGAACCACATATGCAACGGGGTGTTTTGAGCGGATGTTTTGGAGCACGTCGGGGGCATTCATGGGGCACCTCCAAATTGCTGTCTGTGACAATCAAATTATACCCTGCCATCATGAGCGCCGCCTCGAGCAGCGGTTCGGCATTTTGTTATCTAGCTGGATGCAGAAAATGCCGGATTCCGGCTCTACAAGATTTAGCTTTCAATATTATGCAGATGCGAATTATTCAACTTTGCATAATCTTTGGGCGCGGCTTGCACTCCAGGACATGTATATCGACTGAGGGAACACGTCCGCCCCGCTTGCTTGCCCCGCGCCGTGGTACGATTTTTGAGTTTGAAAGTCCCGCCGTGCTCCGACTGCCCTTGCAGCTTGTCGCGCGGCCGCACGTAAAGGAGCCATCATGGCCGGTATGAACATGCAGCAGATGATGAAGCAGGCTCGCAAGATGCAGGAGCAGCTTGCCGCCGCGCAGGAGAATCTCAAGTCCCAGACCGTCGACGCCTCTGCCGGCGGCGGCATGGTCAAGGTGACCGTCAACGGCGAGATGGAGCTTGTCAACCTCACCATCGATCCCGATGCGCTCGATCCCGAGGACGTCGATATGCTGCAGGACATGATCATGGCTGCCGTCAACGAGGCCGTCCGCGGCGTCAACGAGCTTGCTAACAAGCAGATGGGCGCCATCACCGGCGGCCTCAACATCCCGGGCATGCCGTTCTAAGACACGCATATATATGAGTGCGAATCACAGTCTGCAAAAACTGCTCGATGAGCTGGGTCGTCTGCCGGGCATTGGTCCCAAGTCGGCCCAGCGCATCGCCTATTACCTGCTCGAGGCCGATGCCGAGGAGGCCCGCCGCCTGGCCGAGGCCATCCTGGAGGTCAAGCAGGAGGTCCACTTTTGCAGCCGTTGCTTTAACTACGCCACGGCCGACGAGTGCTCCATCTGCCAGGACCCGATGCGCGATACCACTCGTATTTGCGTGGTGGGCGAGCCGCGCGACGTCCAGGCAATCGAGCGCACGGGCAGCTACCATGGCCTGTACCATGTGCTGGGCGGCGTGATCAGCCCCATGGACAAGATTGGTCCCGAGCAGTTGCACATCCGCGAGCTGCTGGCGCGTCTGGGTCACGAGGATATCCATGAGGTCATCATCGCCACCAACCCCAACATCGAGGGCGAGACCACGGCGAGCTATCTGGCCCGTACCATCAAGCCGTTGGGCGTCGAGGTGTCGCGTCTGGCAAGCGGCCTTCCCGTGGGCGGCGACTTGGAGTATGCCGACGAGCTTACGCTTGGCCGCGCCATCGAGGCCCGTCGCGCGATTTAGGCGGCGAGCCTGCTCCTGCCGTATGTTTTCCTCGCGATGCACGGGGTAGTCATAATTTCCCCGTGCGACTGTGAGTTTGTTGTGCAACAAAGATGCTTCGTATCCGCTTATCGCATGGATGCTTCCGCTCGCATCCTTAATTTGCCCATTCGTTGCGCAACCTTTTGGGTTCGCTGATACACTCAAATATGGATTTGAATGAATGCGCCGCTTCTGAGCGGCGTGTTTTTCTTGGAGGAGAACGCATGCGGCCCGGTGGCACTCAGACAAAGCGCGGCGCCGCGGTGCGCATGCGACGCCGACTGGGCTTGGCGCCGCGGGCGTACGTGCTGCTGTCGTGCTCGCTGGTGCTGGTCATGGCTGGCGTTTCTGCCTATGGCATGACCGTGCCGTCCATGATGCAGGCGCATGCCGCACGCGAACCGCGCGTGGGGCATGAGGTCAAAAGTGATCTGGGTACCACGACTGGATATGCTTGGGCAAGTGTGGTCGCGCATATTGTGTTTGGCACCGACGATGCAGACGGCGCCGAGGCCCCGGACAACGAAGTCACGCTTGCCAATGGCAAAACCATCGTGCTCACCAACACCAAGATCATCGATCGGTTGTCCAACAATAGCGTGGCGGCAACGGTGAATAAAGTCGAGCAGCAGAAGGAGCAGGACGCCCAGCAGTCCGGAAAGCCCGGTAGCTCGGATACTTCTGGCTCCGGCTCGGATTCATCGAGTTCGGGCGGCGGCTCTGGGTCGGGTTCCTCTACCGGAGGGTCTGGAAACGGCGGCTCGACGGGCGGCAACACTGACAACGATGCAAACTCCGGTGGCCTTTCCGCTGCTGAAGAAGAGGGCATTCACAGTTGGCTTGTGACCAAGTACAACATGCTCGACGGCTATGTTTCTCGTGCCAATGACGTGGTTTCGACCTATAACTCTACGGGAGATCCCAGACCGTGCGACAGCCTGGCGAATGACATGTTTGCCATCCGTGCTGAGTTCGGTCGACAAAGGTTCTCGACCGAATCTAAGTGGTATCAGCAGTATGCCAATCTGTGGGGCTGTTACACCAACCTATGTCAATGGGTCGGCCATTACGGCGATGATGACGTCGCGCTCGGTAACTTCAACAATAACGTGGCGGCGCTTGCCCTATGATGACCGATCTTGCATCCACCACACCACAATCGCTCGGTCGCGATCCCATGGTCGGCCTGCGCCTGGCGCGTGTCGACGGGTTTGAGCCGGCCATTGCGCTCGGTCAGGACGAACTGCCTGCCTATCTGCGTCGTTTTACGATGCTATTTGCCGACGATGCGACCATGCGCCGTGGCGGTATCGGCCGCGTGACGCGTGCCGTCAACGCCCAAGGCGAGGCCGTGGCGCTCAAGCAGCTCATCTTGCCGATGCGCGATGAGTTCGACGACGATGCCGTTCGCGAGGCGCTGGTCGCCAAGTTCAAGGCGGCGTTTCGCGAGGAATACGAATGCCATCGCGCCCTTTCGGGCCTTAAGGGCTTTCCCCGCCTCTATGGCTGGGGCGAGGTCGACGGTGTGCCTGCAATTGTCATGGAATGGGTCGAGGGCGAGACGCTTGCCCGCTTGCGTTCTCGACTTGCCGTGGACGATGCCGGACGCCTGTCGCCGCTTGTGGCGGCACGTCTGGGTCGCGACCTGTTCGATCTGCTCTGCCGTATGAGCCTGGTGGGTGAGGGCTTTGTCCATCGCGATATCTCGCCCGCTAATATTATGGTGCGTGCGGCGCGCCTGCCGCTTGACCGGCAGCTTGCCGAGGGCACCTTTGACCTGTGCCTGATCGACTTTGGCTCGTCGCTGGCGCTTGAGCCTGCGTCGGCCGTGGCCGGTACCGGCGGCAAGGCGTCGTTTACGGAGCGCTATGCCACGCTGCGTCGCGCGACGGTTGCCTATGCCCCGCCCGAGATGCTCACCGACGATATTCCCAATCTGCGCGCTTTGCGTATGTCGCCGGCGATCGACGTCTATGCCGCGGCAAGCACGGTTTACGAGCTCATTGCCGGCGTCGCGCCATACGAAGCCGCGCCGAGCACTTCGGGCACCTCGGGTTCGCGCAAAAAGACGCGCGACATCGCGAGCCCCTACCGTCTCAAGATGGACACGCGGCCCGACTATCCCATTGGTGCCCATGCGCCCGGTTGTGATTTGACTCAGCTGCTTCGTCGTGAGCCCGATGTGGCGCTCGCCGCGGCCGAGCAGGCCCAGCAGCTAGGGCTTGAGCCGGATTCCGAAGAGCTACGCGATGCGCTGGCGTTTGTCGATGCCCAGCTGTTCGACGTGGTGATGGCCTGTCTGTCCAGCCATCAAAAAGATCGTCCCGAGCCGGCGGCGGTCGAGGCGGCGCTCTCGGCGTTTTGTGACCACTATGCGCAAAATGTCGGTCGTTCGCTCCGCGGCGAGCCGCTCACGCCGTGCCCCATGGATGCGTCTGGCCGCGCGGTTCGTCGCGCGCTGATGGTCGGCGCGACGGTCGTCTGTGGCGTGGTTTGGGCTGTGATCGTGGTTTCGGCCGCGCTGCTGGCGTCGGGCGCTCGCGTGACGGCGACTTTGGGATCGCTCGTGTGGTCTGGGTCGCTACCGGGTATTATTGCCGCACTGGCGTTGGCGCTGCCAGGCATAGCCGGCGTTGCCGCGGGGGCGCTTGCGCGCGATCGGCGCTCGGGCTTCCTGCAGGGTGTGCTTGCGCTTTCTGCCTGCGAGGTTCCGGTGCTGGTTGTGGCTGCATGTAGCGTATTTTCCCAACGCGCCGTGATGGGCGGCCTTGTTGCCGCTCTGGTTGCAACCTATACGCTTACGTGGTTTTTGCTTGCGATGGGCTTTGCCTTTGAACTTCCCGTTTCGGCACCGCGACGCACAAAAGCCCAGATGGCGACTCCGCTTGCCGGTGGAGCCGCAGCTACCCGTACTTTTGGCGGATCTGTTGAAGTATCGTCCGATTCTATTACTACGACCAAGGAGGCCTAGGTCATGGCATCTCAAGTTGAGCTCACCCCATGCGGGGCCATGTTTGATATCTTTAAGCGCGCGGCGCATCTGAGCCATATCGAGCTGTGCGGCCTGGTGCTTTCGTCCCGTCCGCTCGCCGACGGTCGCAGCCCGCAGAGCCGAGCCGCCGATCGCTCTTGGGTTTCCCGCTTTATCGTTCGCGCGCCGGTCGGCACGCTTCAGCAGCGCTACTTTGCCGAATACGGTACCTCGGCTGCGCGTATTATGTCGCAATTGGCCCTGCGCCAGCGAAATCCTATGGACTCCACGGCTGTGATCAATATGGTGTGCGGTCCTGCAGGTGAACCGATGGTACGCGCGCTCGAAGAGTGCCACCAGGACACGAATCTCTATCGCAACGCGCTCGATCGCCTGTCCCAGGCGGCGGAACTCATGCCCGCCGAGCGCGCCGAGGCCGTGCTGGTGCTGTTTGTCGCCGTCGGTTGTTCGGCGGATGTGCGGTCCTCGGTGAACTATGCCATCGACTACGCGCACGCGACCTGTGGCGGAGACACCTCCACGCCGCGTTCGCTTGGCATGTCGATGACCGCAGGCGAGCGCGAACCCGCCCCGGCGCACCCCTTGGGCCTGCTGCGCGTGCAAAACAGTTTTGTCGTGAGCGCCCCGCGCTGGATTCAGCCGAGTGAGCAGGGTGTTGAGATTGGCGCGCTGGCCACTGGTGAGGGCGATATTACCGACGTCGGCGACGATGTCTCGGCCCGCCATGCCCATATCTGGTGCGATGCTCAAAATATCTGGCACGTCGAGGACTTGTCGTCCACCAACGGAACCGTGGTGGTAAACGGGGCCACGCGCGTTTGCATTCAGGTCGAGCCCGGCCGTTCCGCCCAACTCAATCCCGGCGACGAGCTCAAGCTCGGCGAATCCACTACCTACGCCATCCTCTTCGGTGCCCTCTAGCCGGCAGATAGGGACGTTTCTTTTCTGCCGGCACTTGGGGACACTCCTCGGCGCGCCAGAGCCAGTCGCCCGGGGATGGAGGGGCCATTTTGGCCCTTGGCGGTCAGTCGGGGCGAAACTAGAAGATCTTTCCGATTCGCGGCTGTTCATGCTTGTAGAGCATCTAAAACAATAGGATGTTATTCTGGAATATGCCGGGTGCGTGAACTTGCCTGTCTTAGCCTTAATAAGGTATAGGGGAGTTTGGCTCAGGGGTTCCGTCTTGTTCTTCAGCGCAGTATTGTGGGACAGATTTGCTGAGATTGGCGCCTTACACCGCAGAGCGCACGGAAGGCTCTCGATTTGTGTTCTGGCCCCAGAATACAGGGCCTGATACTTACCAACTGTGGCATGGATGTAACATCTGTAGAAATCAACCCTTTTGTTGTCGACCTTTGTAAGAAAAACACTGCCATCAACTCTTTGGATGACGAAACTAGGGTGCTTGAGGGGAGCCTTTACTCCCCTCTGAGAGATGACTCATGTTTTTCGCTTGTCGTTGTGAATCCTCCGTTACTGCCGATTCCGGATGAGATTCCTTATCCCTTCGTTTGAGATGGAGGACAATCGGGTCTGGATAAAACACTTCGTATTCTTAAGGGTGGCGATACGCATTTAGAGAAAAACGGTAAATACTGCTAATAGGGGTGACGACGATGGTGCAGGGGCGACCCGCGATGCTCTCATCAATACGTCGGATACTTGGGAAATCAGGTCTAGATGCATGTATGATGATGCTGTGTGGCTATTCAATTAATCCGCGTTCCGAATGGGTGCAGGGTATAGCTGCGACATCGTATGCTTTTGACCCGGCGCGATACTCAGATATTTCTGAGGCGGTTGACGAAGTTTATACGCACTATGCCGCGCAAGGCGTTTCGGAAGTTTGCACATCTACGTTACGGGCTTAGGTTTCTTCAAGCGAGCAGGCCGGTTGCGTTATTTCGAGCGATTTTTCTAGTCTAGACGACAAAAGGCAAAGGATTTGATGGGTATAAAACGCGGACGTTTGTGGGCGGATGCTCAAATCTATTGTGGCAATCGGGCGGTTGAAAAAGATATTTCAACCGCCCGATTGCCAGGTTCGTCGGAGGAGATGTCCGATTCCGACTCTCTTGTAGGAAGAGCTTGAGATCGTATTGGCCCAAGGCAATCTTAAAGCAGTCTCATTGGCAAATCTTCGCTCCTGTTGTGTTGAGGTGTAAGGTATCAGTGATTGATGTTTTGTGGCGGGTAGATTGGGGCCTTCCTTGATTCGATGCGTTCTCTCGAGGTTCATCAGAGCAAAAGGGGCTTTCGTCTTCAGTGCTATCACGGTGATTGGAACCGCTCTCTCCTATGCCATGCCATACGTGAACGGGAAATTCTTAGATTTTCTTCTCGGTAACCGCAGCGAAAGAGACGCCGTACTCTTCGCGCTCCTGGTTGCGTCAATAGGAGTTTTCTCCACCCTCTTTACTTATTTTGCAGGAACACTTTCCATTCGCATAACCACGAGACTTTCCTTTGATCTTCTCAGGGAGGCCGTCTTGCGTTTTGAAAGAGACGATTACTTGGTGAGTCGGACCATCGATCCAGCCTATACAACGCAACGGATTATTTCCGACTCCAGCGTGGTCTCATCCTTCGTTTTGGCGAATTTTATCAGTGCGCCGCTGTCCATTGTAGCCATTCCCATCGTATTGCTTATCATATGGTCAATTGATTCAACTCTCGCGGTGTTTTCCATCATTCTCCTCATCGTGTATTTCTGTGTAATTACTGGGTTGAGGAAACTTTTGTATAGGGTCACGTATGAGAAGAAAGAGGCGGACAGCGCCTTTTACGCCGCAATTGCATCGCAGCTTAATCAGATTCTCAACATTCAACTGACATCTTCGTACGGCAAGAGCGAACAAGCGCTCGACGCTGGGTTTAAGAGCTATTTTCCCAAAGTTTTGCGCTCCGGAAAGCTATCATATTCTCTGACATCGCTCGATGGTCTTTTCGTAGCGTTGTTTCAAGCGGTGATACTTGTTGTTTCCGGAGTACGAATCATTAACGGAACTATGTCAATAGGCGAGTACACTATCATCGGTACATACTTCGCGGTTCTCTTTAAGACTTTGAAAAGTATGATGTCATTGTTCAAATCCTATCAAGATGCCAAAGCATCATGGGATAGGACGGCTATCGCGACGAGAGAAAAGGAGAGATCGGGGTGGAATCGGACCGATTTAGCTAAACTCGATGAAATAAATGACATTTCGGTATCTGATTTGGAATTCTCGGTTGCCCTTCCAGACGGATCTGTCCGAGAGGTCCTCGGCGGGTTTTCTTTCAAGTTTTCCGGTCCTGGTACATATTGCATAGTTGGGGAAAACGGAAGAGGCAAGACGTCACTTCTTTACTTGATGCTCGGGCTATACTCATCGAAAGGCAAAGTAAAATACAACGGCGTGCCAATCGAAGAATGCGACTTGGATTACATACGTGCGAGAGAGATATCGTGCTGCCCACAGTCGTGCTTCGCGCCGGACGAAACGGTGAAAGAGCTGTTAGAGTATTTCGACACGCCCTTTTCTTCCTATCACCGGGGTGTAGATGGCCTACTTTAGCTGGAAAACAGCGTGAAGGAGTTGCTCGGGAAACGTTGCTCCGCGCTTTCGGGCGGTGAGCTGCGCCGAGTGTACTTATGGTCGGCGATTTCACGCAAGTCGTCAGTTTTGGTACTCGACGAGCCCACGACTGGGTTAGACGCTGTAAGCCGCGCCGAGCTTGCGGCCTATGTTAAGCGCAACAAGCAAAGCCAGCTGATCATCGTTGTCTCTCACGATGACGAGATGGTCGGCGCGGTAGAAGGGGTAGTGGATTTAGGCAGCATGTACCAGGGTAAATGATGACAAGTGTAGTGCTACCCAACTGGCAGAGATAACAAAAAGGCGATGCAGATGCACGTAGCATTCAGGCGGTTCGGACTCGGTGCCTTCACGCCATCGCAACGCTTTCAGATATAGTTCTCGTTCTCTTACTAAAGGAAACTTTAGTCTACGTCATCTTGTCGAGACAGAGGTGAAGCGAAGTGTTGTCGCGACGTATCTTATTCCAGGTGGCTCAGTATCAGCGTGAGAATCGCACCAAAGTGTACTTACGATTCTCGTGTCCCACGGACAACATGAGCTGAGCATTGAGGTTCCACCCTTTGCTGCAACTACACGGGGTTGGACGGCAATGAATATGCCGGGCCGCATACCACGCGCAGCGGGGGTCCATGTCCCAGTATGTTGCCTACAGCAGCCTCGATGTCCACGCACACATCATCTCTGCCTTCGCGTTCAATCCATTTGCCGGAGAGTGCGAGGGTTGCCAGGCCGTAGAATTCGAGCCGAACAAATGAAATGCGGTATCAGCGCATAGGATTAAACTGACGATTGCTTTGCACTGAGAATACGCTTGGAAAGCCGCTATGGGTGGCGGCCCGGGTTAAATAGAGAAGCCCGTCCGATCACTTTCATGTGGCGAACGGTCGGGCTTCTTATTCCACTTGCCAATGCTCGGCTCATATTGGAAGAAAGCTACGCTAATGTTTGCGTGACACTCCTATTTTCTCCGAAGAAAGAGTCGGATAATGAAGAATAGAATTAAAAAAGGTGCCAGATATAACGCAAGTATAAAGGCTAATCCAACGAGACCTTGCAATAATGGCATAACTCCTCCCAGACACGAGATTTTGGTATTTGTTCCCATCTTATTCTGAATTGGACCAAATAGTTCCTAGCCACAAAACTACTCGTCAACTGGATCGCACCAATCTGCTGGCAAAACACAGCTTGATTCTTTATCGACATAGCACCAATCCGCAACAGGGCACTCGGCGATGTCGTAAAAATTGCATATATCAACTCCAAGACAACAAGGCTCAACGGGAGGATGTTCATTTGAACCAACAGGATGGATATGCTTCATAACAGCTCCTCACCTTAATCCAATTAGAGACTACGTTTGATCAATGCCACAGTGATCTACAACGCAGATGCTGCCGCCATCCATGTCATAGTCGCAGTAATCGTATGCACCACAGCCATCTGCTTTATCATAAACAGTACAGATGTCAGTAATGCCCAAGAGGCAGTCAAAAGACATCGGCTTCACGCCTGCCTCGTCGCCACTTCCTGGATTAATCGGATGAATATGCTTCACGACTACCTCCCTTTGAGTGCAGAAAAACCTCAATATTGTGTATAACAAACCAAGATGTCTAGTTCACCATATTTCTAGAATGGTTTCGGCGAACGTAGCAATAAGCTTCGCAGACGGTAATCAGAAGAACGAACACCTCCACAATGGTGACAGCAATGCGCTGAACCGCTTATTCCGATACAGTAGCTTCTCGTTGATTTTTCTCCTGCGAAGATGAGTGGCGGGAAATAAGGTCAAAAGCCATCTCGTAGCACATTTTTCTATATTCACATGATGCAGGGTGTAGACTCTTGGGCAAGTAGCCGTGCTCGTCTGCAGCCTCCCAGCTACAGCCCCCACCACAGAAAGACCGAGCCCAACAGTCCGTACAGTCAATTCTTTTTTCGACACCCTGACTCCAGTTTTCAATATACCTAGTTTCGTCAATTCCGGTGACGATGTTGCCCATTTTGAATCGCATCATCCCGACAAACCTGTGACAGGGGTATACGTCCCCTTCGGGAGTCACGGAAATAAAACGCCTGCCAGCCCCGCATCCGACAAAGGCGATCCTGTTGCTCATAATCAAATCAACTGCAGTTTTCAATGTTCTAAACAAGGGCTTTTCCCCTTGATCAATCTGTTTGAGATATTGATCCGCCAAATCTATTAGGCCCGCCCTGATTTTGTTTAATGAGTGTTCGTCGAGTTTGATATTCTCATCGAATGAGCTCACGGGCGAGAAGTAAATCCTTCTGAAGCCCATCTCTTTAAACTGAAGATAGTCTTCAACAAGGTTACAGTTATTATTTGTTAAGGTCGCTCTTGCGCCGAAGGGGAACGACTCGGAAAAACGACGAACGTTTTTGTCGATATCGGAGAAAGAGCCGCCTCCCGTCTTGTACGGGCGCGATGCATCGTGCTTGCATCCTGTACCATCGAGACTAATCAGAACAGAAAACCCGTGCTCCTTGAAAGAATTCACAGCAGTGTCATTCAAAAGCGTTCCGTTGGTCGTAATAGAATAGGTAAAGTTTCTATTGGGGTATATTCTTTTTGAATAGTCGACCGTTTTCCATATCAGCGGCTCGTTAATCATGGGTTCCCCACCAAAAAAGACGATCGCAAGCGTTTCGTTTTCCGATGAACTTGCGACGAGGTAGTCGACCGCCTTGAAGGCTATCTCGTCTGTCATCAGCAGAGGAGACGTTCCATAATCTCCTTTACCGGCAAAACAGTAACTACAACCAAGGTTGCATGCATGTGAAACGTGGAGTTCGATGGATCTAAGTTTTCGAGGCGTGTCTTTTGTTAAGAAAGTCCGCTCAGACAATCGTTGATACTCATCAATGTCGTCTTCAAGTTCTGCTATGGTCGTTTGGTCGTAGCCTTTCGCAGCAAGTGACTTTGTTAGCAACTTCGAGTTGACCGTTCTTCCCGATGCTTCAAATATGCGAAGCGCATCTTCTGATGCTTGGTCAACCTGAAAGCAATTGCGAGTGACCTCATCGAAGCAGTAACGACGATCACTTACTGAGAAAAATGCATACGTTCCTCAATTTCATGCTGGACTGGCACTAACCTTGTTTATTGTTGCGCAGCTATAAAAAACCACCAGCGGGGATTCGGTGTGCGGCCCAATCGGACTCCCAAAAGGTTCTATTTGAGACTGGCAAGCTTTGTGTTGTTGGCACTTCGACAGCGCTCTTTATTCCAACATGGAGCCTCGCAGTTTGAGTCGACTTGCCTCTGGAAGGTCCGATCTTAACTTGATTTAGGATGAAAACAGATTACAGGCGCGCTCCTCTAGAAAGAAAGGAAACCAATCGCCGCCTTTCACCAGGAAAGTTTTTATAGCCCACCTCGAGCAAAATGAAAGATGCGAGAGCGATTGGGGAACAACGCGAATCTCCCCTTTTGGGTGGGAGCGAGCCTTCAGCCACCGGCGAACGACTCGCCCTGGTCAGAATCTGGAAGTGGTGCCGGGCCGCTTGGGCCTCCCCGGTGACTTCGTGGGGCTTACCTGCCTGACGTCGAGGAGTACATCCGCAAGATTCGTTCCCTATGCCGTTTGCTCTCACGCCCGCCTTAGTTCCAAGTCGGGCGAGCCGCCGCGCTCATGCGACCCGTGGCGGCGACACGTCGACGCCGCGCTCGCTGAGCACATCTTCGGTCGCGGGCGAGCACGAGGTCGCGCCGGCGCATCCGCTGGGACTGCTGTGCGTGCAAAACGGCTACGTGGTGAGCGTCCCGCGCTGGATTCAGCCGAGTGAGGAAGGCGTTGAGATCGGCGCGCTGGCAACGGGGGAGGGCGGCATCACCGACGACGTCTCGGCCCGCCATGCCCATATCTGGTGCGATGCTCAAAATATCTGGCACGTCGAGGACTTGTCGTCCACCAACGGAACCGTGGTGGTAAACGGCGCGACGAACGTCTGCATCCAGGTCGAGCCCGGCCGCTCCGCTCAGCTCAACCCCGGCGACGAGCTCAGACTTGGCGAATCCACCACCTACGCTATCCTCCTCGGCGTCGGCGCCCTCTAGTCGGCAGATGGGGACGTTCCTTTTATGCCGGCACTCCGGGACACTCCATGGCGCGCCAGGGCCAATCGCCCGGGGACGAAGCGTTCATTTTGGCCCTTGGCGGTCACCCGAGGTAAACCTTTACCGCCCACCTATATTTGTCGAAATTACACTTGGCGGCGGGGTACAATAAACCCGCATGCGGATTTCCGTTGCGGGTGCCTCCCATCGCCGGGGCGTGCCCGGGAGCATCCGGCATGCGGCCTTTGCGGCGCTCGGTCATGTGCAAGACGGGCAGCTGGGCCTGTGGAGTGCGTGCAGCCCTCCTCGCCTCGGCATGCCTTCTCTCCACGCCATGTACCTGCTGCTCAGCCTGCCTGCCAGATGATGGAAGCAACAGCGAAAATCCCATCACGCCAATATCCCGGCGATCGCCGGGGCCTGTATACCTATATGAGAGGAGAGGGGTATATGGCGCGTAAGTTTAAGTCTATGGACGGCAACGAGGCGGCCGCATATGTTTCGTATGCGTACACCGAGGTAGCGGGAATCTATCCCATTACGCCGTCCAGCCCGATGGCCGACCATGTCGACCAGTGGGCGGCCCAGGGTCGCAAGAACATCTTCGGCACCCCGGTCAAGGTCGTCGAGATGGAGTCCGAGGCGGGTGCAGCTGGTACTGTTCACGGTTCGCTGGGCGCCGGTGCTCTGACCACCACCTACACGGCTTCTCAGGGCCTGCTCCTGATGATCCCGAACATGTACAAGATCGCGGGCGAGCAGCTCCCGGGCGTCTTCCACGTCTCCGCGCGTTGCGTCGCTTCCCACGCCCTGAACATCTTTGGCGATCACTCCGACGTCATGGCCTGCCGTCAGACTGGCTTCGCCATGCTCGCCGAGGGCAACGTCCAGGAGGTCATGGACCTCTCGCCGGTGGCTCACCTTGCCGCCATCGAGGGCAAGACTCCGTTCCTTAACTTCTTCGACGGCTTCCGCACCAGCCACGAGATCCAGAAGGTCGCCATGTGGGACTACAAGGATCTGGCCGAGATGTGCGACATGGACGCCGTCCAGGCTTTCCGCGATCACGCGCTCAACCCTGAGCACCCGCACACCCGCGGCAGCCACGAGAACGGCGACATCTTCTTCCAGAACCGCGAGGCCTGCAACAAGGTCTACGACGAGCTCCCTGCCGTCGTCGAGGGCTACATGAAGAAGATCAACGAGAAGCTCGGCACCGATTACGGCCTGTTCAACTACTACGGCGCTCCCGACGCCGATCGTGTCGTCGTGTGCATGGGCTCCTTCTGCGACGTGCTCGAGGAAGTCATCGACTACCTCAACGCTCACGGCGAGAAGGTCGGCCTGGTCAAGGTTCGCCTGTTCCGTCCGTTCTCCATCAATCACTTCGTCGACGTTCTCCCCGAGACCGTCCAGAAGATCGCCGTCATGGACCGCACCAAGGAGCCGGGTTCCATTGGCGAGCCGCTCTACCAGGATGTCGTCTCCGCTCTCTACGAGGCCGGCAAGACGGGCATCAAGGTCGTCGGCGGCCGTTACGGCCTGGGCAGCAAGGACACGCCTCCCGCGTCCGCGTTCGCTGTCTTCGAGGAGCTCAAGAAGGACGAGCCCAAGCGCGAGTTTACCATCGGCATCGTCGATGACGTGACCAACCTGAGCCTGCCCGAGGCCGAGGATGCGCCCAACACCGCAGCCCCCGGCACCATCGAGTGCAAGTTCTGGGGTCTGGGTGGCGACGGTACCGTCGGCGCCAACAAGAACTCGATCAAGATCATCGGCGACCACACCGACAAGTACGTTCAGGCCTACTTCCAGTACGACTCCAAGAAGACCGGCGGCGTCACCGTCTCGCACCTGCGCTTTGGTGATTCCCCGATCCGCTCGCCGTACTACGTGACCAAGGCCGACTTTGTCGCCTGCCACAACCCCAGCTACATCGTCAAGGGCTTCAAGATGGTCCGCGACGTCAAGCCGGGCGGCACCTTCCTGGTCAACTGCCAGTGGAGCGACGAGGAGTTCGCCGAGCACATGCCCGCCGTGGCCAAGCGCTACATCGCGAACAACAACGTCAACGTCTACCTGATCGACGCTATCGACCTGGCTGCCAAGGTCGGCATGGGCAAGCGCACCAACACGGTGCTCCAGTCCGCCTTCTTCGCGCTGGCCAAGGTCCTGCCCGCCGAGGACGCCCTGCAGTACATGAAGGACGCGGCCACCAAGTCCTACATGAAGAAGGGCCAGGCCATCGTCGACGCCAACCACAAGGCCATCGATGCCGGCGCTACCGCCTTCCGTAAGTTCGAGGTTCCGGCCGACTGGGCTACCGCCGAGGACGCCGCTCCCGTCGAGCTCTCCGAGGAGACCAAGTCCGCCATCGCCCAGCAGGTCAAGAACCTGCTCGAGCCCATCGATCGCATGGATGGCGACAGCCTGCCCGTTTCCGCCTTCGTCGGTTGCGCCGACGGCCAGTTTGAGCTGGGCGCCTCCGCATACGAGAAGCGCGGCGTCGCCGTGGTCGTTCCCCACTGGGACGAGACCGAGTGCATCCAGTGCAACCAGTGCGCCTATGTGTGCCCGCATGCCACCATCCGTCCGTTCGCGATGACCGAGGACGAGGCTGCCGCCGCGCCCGAGGCTACCCGCACGCTCGACGCCATGGGCCCCAAGGCCAAGGGCATGAAGTTCACCATGGCCGTGTCCCCGCTCGACTGCATGGGCTGCACCAACTGCGTCAAGGTCTGCCCCAAGGGCGCCCTCGAGATGGTTCCCACCGAGCAGGAGATGGACCAGCAGCCCGTTTGGGACTACATGGTCGAGAACGTCTCCGAGAAGAAGGAGCTCATCGCGGCCAACGTCAAGGGCAGCCAGTTTAAGCAGCCCTACCTGGAGTTCTCCGGCTCCTGCGCCGGCTGCGCCGAGACCGCCTATGCACGTCTGGTGACCCAGGTTGCCGGCGACCGCATGTTCATTTCCAACGCCACCGGTTGCTCCTCCATTTGGGGTAACCCCGCTGCCACCGCTCCTTACTGCAAGGACAAGGACGGTCACGGCCCGGCGTGGAACAACTCCCTGTTCGAGGACAATGCCGAGCACGGTCTGGGCATGGCCGTTGGCTATGAGGCCGTTCAGCACAAGCTGATCGCCGCTACCCAGGACATCATCGCTGCCGATGGTCCGTCCGATGAGCTCAAGGCCGCCGGCCAGGCTTGGATCGACTCCGTCAATGACGCCGAGGCCTCCAAGACCGCTGCCGCTGCCTACGTTGCCGAGCTCGAGAAGTGCGGCTGCGACGCCTCCAAGGCGATCCTCGCCGACAAGGCTTACCTCACCAAGAAGTCCTTCTGGATCTTCGGCGGCGACGGCTGGGCCTACGACATCGGCTTCGGTGGCCTGGACCACGTCCTGGCTTCCGGCCACAACGTCAACGTCTTCGTCTTCGACACCGAGGTCTACTCCAACACCGGTGGTCAGGCCTCCAAGGCCTCGAACCTGGGCCAGGTCGCTCAGTTCGCCGCTGCCGGTAAGGTGACCAAGAAGAAGTCCCTGGCCGAGATCGCTATGAGCTACGGCTACGTCTACGTGGCACAGGTTGCCATGGGCGCCAACCCGGCTCAGACCCTCAAGGCCATTCACGAGGCCGAGGCCTACGACGGCCCGTCCCTCATCATCGGCTACAGCCCCTGCGAGATGCACTCCATCAAGAAGGGCGGCATGCAGAACTGCCAGGCCGAGATGAAGAAGGCTGTCGAGTGCGGTTACTGGAACCTCTTCCGCTTCAACCCCGAGGCTGCTGCCGGCAAGAAGTTCTCGCTCGATTCCAAGGAGCCCGCGGGCGGTTATCAGGAGTTCCTGATGAACGAGGCCCGTTACGCTTCGCTGACGCGTTCCTTCCCCGAGCGCGCCGAGGAGCTCTTCAAGGAGAACGAGCAGGCCGCTATGGACCGCTACGCTCACCTGCTGAAGCTCAAGACGGTGTACAACGAGGCCTAGGTCTCCCACCGCAGGATCTGAGGGCTGACCTTCGCGGACGTCCTCGGACATGAAAGAACCCCCGCTGCGCACTACGTGCGGCGGGGGTTCTTTCGTCCTGCGGAGTGTCCGCGAAGGTCGGCCCTCAGATCCTGCTACGACTACGTCCTCGGATTGTGTGGGCGGATGAAGGACGTGGCTGTGGGGCCTTTTGTCCCGGTCGCTGTTTCGCGGCTTTGCCGCGAAAGGCGCGTTACTTTGGGGATGGATGGGGGGCGTGGCTGTTGCAACGCCTTACCCCTTTGCTTTTTCGCGCCTTTGGCGCGAAACGCGCAGCACTATGGAAAGGGCTGGGGACGCTGTTGTTGGCGTCTCCAGCCCTCTGATTGCTACTTTGGGTCCCGTGGCGGGACTATGTTGGTGCTACCTGGCTGTTTTTACCTTGTCTCGCCGCTCTCTGTGCGTAGGCGGTAGCCGTGGACGAGGTCGCTAATAGCCGGCCAGGGAATCTGGCGGTCGACCCAAAATTGGAGCTGGACCAGATAGCGCTCGGTGGCGCGGGTGAGGGCTGCAAACTGTTCGTGAGTCTCTACCTGGGCGTAGAGGTCGCGGCTGTGGGCGAGGATTGCCGTGGTGTCATCCATTTTGCCGGTGACGTCGAAGGCGCCCGAGAACCAGTCGCACAGGCGCGCGGCACTGTTGTTGATCGTTTCGAGGTCGGCGGTGCCGTCGTTGGCATTTTCGTTGGCCTGGGCTCGCAGGAGGGAGAGGGCGTCTGCTGCGTTCATGCAGTAGCCGACGGTAAAGTTCCAGACTGCGAACTCACGGCCGGTGTCGAGCTTGCGGCGGCGCATGTAGTCGATGTCACGCGGTTCCTCGAGCATCATTTGATCGGCGAGGGCTTCAAGTGCAGTGGCGTACTCGGCAAGGTCGAGTGTGAGCAGGGTGTTGATATCCATCATCTTTAGGCCTCCGTTTCGATCTCGACGATTTCGTTTTTAATGTACATGCCCTGGTTGTCCCAGACATTGCGGCAGGCGGCGGCAAAGCGCTCGCGGTCGGCTTCGCAGATGCGGGCGAACATGTTGCAGGTGCCAAAGGGCTCGCACACGTCAAAGAAGATGCAGATTGACGACCATCCGCCATACCAGCTCACGGCGCCCGCTGGCTCGTGAAAGACGGGGTTCTCGATGTGCTCGTAATTGGCGATGGGGCCCGAGACAGGATACGTCACCTCGGCATCGCAGATCTTGGCCGAAAAGATACGTGACTCGACTGGACAGGATGATTCGAACAGCTTGCATGCCTCGGGAGCCTTGTCCCAGAGCATGTCGGCGAGAAACGTCTCGCCATTCAGCGTGATCTTGAGCATTTTTGTCATAGTAAGGACCTCCTCAATCCGTCGCTCAAGGGGTTCGCTGGCGGATAAGGAGAAGACAGCAGCGGGGTCGCCGAACCCAAACTTCACGACAAATCTCTGTCGCCCCAGCCCGCGCTGTTCTTCGCTAAAGTACCATGCAGCAATTGCGCGCGCAATATCAGTTTTTGATTTTCTGGAAGCGGCAACCGACGAGACGGCTCGCCGGCTGCCGGCCGACGCGCGGCAAAGGCACTCGTCTATTCTTTAAGTTGGATAAAAAACGCCATGTTATTGCAGGGCTGCATACTCGTCCAATAAGTGCATAGAATCTCGTATAGTGCGAGTAAGACTTTGCGCTGACTGTTTTATGTTTAGCAAAGATATAGTTTGCATAATCTGGTCTAATCCCTGCTCTATTAAAATAAAGTTGCACGTAAATGGCGTAGATATGCTTGAGCTGGGGTTCTGTACGCTGAGCGGACAAAAACGACCGTTCACCGTTCCGCTATTTTCAAAATGAATAAAATGAGCGATAAAGAGAATAGAAACCTTAATAAACTCGCGCATCGCACGGACGCGGGTTATTAATGGGTTGTAGGCCTTTTACAGAAAGGATTCCAGCAATGTCTAAGCCTCTTGGCAAGCCCGATCGTATTGTCGTCGCCCTTGGCGGCAACGCCCTCGGCAACAACCCCGTCGAGCAGATTGAGGCCGTGAGCAACACCGCCCACGCTCTCCTCGGTCTCATCGAGCAGGGCAACGAGATCATCATCACCCACGGCAACGGCCCGCAGGTCGGCATGATCCAGAACGCCTTCGCCGCTGCCCACGATGCCATCGGTACCCCCGAGATGCCGCTGCCCGAGTGCGGCGCCATGTCCCAGGGCTACATTGGTTATCACCTGCAGCAGGGCATCGGCCGCGAGATGCACAAGCGCTATAAGCGTTGGCACGCCGCCACCGTCGTCACCCAGATCGAGTGCGACCCGGATGATCCCGCGTTCAAGAACCCGACCAAGCCGATCGGCCCCTTCTACACCGAGGAGCAGGCCAAGGAGTTCATGGCCGAGGATCCCTCCAAGGTCTTCGTCGAGGATTCCGGCCGCGGCTGGCGTCGCGTCGTCGCTTCCCCCGATCCCAAGAAGATCGTCGAGGCTGACTCCATCCTCAACCTGCTCGACAACGAGTTCATCGTCATCGCCTGCGGTGGCGGCGGCATTCCCGTCGTCCGCGACTACGAGAACAAGGGCTGCTACAAGGGCGTTCCCGCCGTCATCGACAAGGACCTGGGCGGCGAGCTGCTGGCCGAGGACTGCGATGCTGACGTTCTGTTCCTGCTGACCGCCGTTGAGCATGTTGCCATCAACTTTGGTAAGCCCAACCAGGAGGAGCTCGAGGACCTCACCGCCGACGAGGCCGAGCGCCTGGCCGACGAGGGCCAGTTCGGCAAGGGTTCCATGGAGCCCAAGGTCCGCGCTGCCATCAAGTTCGCCCGTTCCCGTAAGGGCCGTACCTGCATCATCGGCGCTCTGGACAAGGCCGCCGAGACCATGGCTGGCCTCTCCGGTACCCGCATCCACGAGTAGTCTCTACTCTGTTGCCTCTCTCGTGGGCGCTAGGCAAAGCGCCCACAAACTAGCCTCTCTTCATGAGCCCCGCAGTCCGCTCCGACTGCGGGGCTTTTGCTATTCACCTAGTCATTGGGGACGTTCTTAAATGACTAGTCAAACAAGAGCGTCCCCAATGACCACTCATTTAAGTCTGTCCCCAATGACTAGCAGTAGGCCCACATGGCTTCGACTTCGTTGAGCACCTCTACGACGCCCCAGCGGCGGGCGCTGCGGCTGGCCGAGTTGGGGTCGTAGACGCCAATCTGGTTGGCATCGTCGATGCCGTAGAGCACGATGTAGTGGCCTACGTTGGTAAACGTACCGGGGCGCACTGCGGCGATGACGGGCGCACCCGAGCGAAGTGCTTGGGCAATCGATTCACGATCGTTATAGAGCTGTGTTCCGTTGAGCCCCAGCTGCCACGCACCGCCTGTCATAAACGACCACTCGGTGGCACCGGTGGGGGCGTAGTTGCCGGCTTCGGCCAGTGCGCATATATCGACCGGCGTCCTATCGGTATGGCCGGTCTTAAAGATATAGACCATGGTGAGGCAGGTAGGACCGCAAGCGTTTTCGCGAATAGTGCCACCGGCATAGGGCAGCTCCGACCATGCGGGGTCAATTTGGTAGATGTGGGGCATGGTGCCGGCCTGCCATTGCGAGCGTGGGGTCGAGAACGCAAAGGAGTAGCCGGGCGCGACGGGAGCTTTAAGCAGCTTGTCCTCGGCAGTGGGCTCAAGACCGGCTGATCCGTGGGAGATACAGGATCCCAAAAACACAAAGACGAGGCAGGCGGCGATGGAGCAAAGCGCAAGGCGTAGGCGGCGGGCCGGAAGCGCGTGGCTTGTGGTGTGCGACGCGGGGTGAGGGGCGGAATTGCCGCGATCGCGTTGAGGTCGCGAAAAGGAGCGCTTAACGTAGTAGTCGGTCTTATGTCGATCGTAGCGGCGTGGCTGCAATGTGTCGGTCTGACGTTGGCGTGTGCTCGTACTCACGCGGTCTGACTGCTGCACGGTACGGCTTTGCTGCCGCGAAGAAGCCCCGGGCTGCTCTTGGGGGCGCTGCGGGCTGTCGTTGTCGGAGGTGCTTCTGGGCGTTGGCGTGGTGCGGCCGGCAAGGCGCACGCTTTGTGGCCGTTGGTCGCCGTCATTGTATCCGTATGCCATTCGAATCACCTTGTCTCATGTGTAACTTGTCTATCCTACATAAAAAGATGCACGACACATGGGCATGTGCGCCAAAAGCCTGACAAATGGTATGAACGTTGCCGCGCCGCGCGCCAAGCGCCACGGCAACAGGTATTCAAAAGCAGACAAGATGAAAGCGTCCAAGACGAATGACGTCTCCCGCCGTTCGTCCCAAAAACGGTGCCGCTCGTTTTGCAGTTCTGCCTTCGGTCGAGCTGCGAGCGGCGCTGCTGCGCCAAGGCCGTATCTTAAAGCCATGGAATAAAAGCGCGCGGCAAAACGGACCGCGCAAGGGGTGACGCCAAGGGCGTCAAACAGGAAAGGAGGGGAACAATGGCGGACAAGAACGCAGAAGTTGCAGTCGAGGATAACGGCGGCATGAAGAAAACGCTTTCGCTCTGGAACTTCTTCACCATCGGTTTCGGTGCCATCATCGGTACCGGTTGGGTTCTGCAGGTCGGCGACTGGATGGTCGTGGGCGGCGGTCCCGTTCCCGCTATGATCGCATTCCTCTTGGGTGCAATCTTCCTCGTGCCCGTCGGAGCTGTTTTCGGTGAGCTCACGGCTGCTATCCCCATCTCGGGCGGCATCGTCGAGTATGTCGATCGTAGCTTTGGCCGTACGCTGAGCTACATCACCGGATGGCTTTTGGCCCTGGGCAACGGCATCCTGTGCCCGTGGGAGGCCATCGCCATTTCGACCCTCGTGTCCGAGATGTTCGGCAGCCTGCCCGGCCTTGAGTGGCTGCGCGCCGTCAAGCTCTACACCATACTGGGGGCCGACGTCTACCTGTTCCCGACGCTGATCGCGCTCGGCTTTGCAGTCTACGTCATCTTCCTCAACTTCCGCGGTGCCAGCTCGGCTGCCAAGCTCCAGGCCTTCCTGACCAAGGCCCTGCTCTGCGGCATGCTGCTCGCCATGGGCGTCTCGCTGTTCACCGGCTCGCCGGACAACGCCATGCCCGTGTTCTCCCAGGTCGCCGGCGCTGGCGGCGGCAAGGCCGCTACCGAGAGCACCAGCCTGTTCGCCGGCATCGTGTCGGTCCTGGTTCTGACCCCGTTCTTCTACGCCGGTTTCGACACCATTCCTCAGCAGGCTGAGGAAGCAGCCGAGGGCCTCAACTGGAACAAGTTCGGCAAGATCATCTCCCTGGCCCTGCTGGCCGCCGGCGGCTTCTACATGGTCTGCATCTACTCGTTCGGCACCATCCTCGACTGGCATGAGTTTGTTAAGAGCCCGGTTCCCGCGCTTGCCTGCCTCAAGGGCATCAACATGCTCCTGTACCTGGCCATGCTCGTCATCGCCACGCTTGGACCCATGGGCCCGATGAACTCCTTCTACGGCGCCACGAGCCGCATCATGCTCGCCATGGGCCGCAAGGGCCAGCTGCCCGAGAAATTCGCCGAGGTCGACCCCAAGTCCGGCGCTCCCAAGCTCGCCTGCGTCGTTCTGGGCGTCATCACCGTCGTCGGTCCGTTCCTGGGCAAGAACATGCTCATCCCTCTGACCAACGTGTCGGCTCTCGCCTTCATCTTCTCCTGCGGCATGGTCGCCCTCGCTTGCCTGCGCATGCGCTTCACCGAGCCCGACCTGCCTCGTCCCTACGAGGTGCCCGGCGGCAAGTTTGGCATCGGCCTCGCTATCGCTGCCTGCGCCATCATCATCGGCCTGCTCGTGATTCCGTTCTCTCCCGCCTCCCTCAACATGGTGGAGTGGAGCATCGTGATCGGCTGGTTGGCTATTGGCCTGGCCCTCATGGCTTTCACCAATTCCCGCAAAAAGTAACGCCGAGCCGGGGCGGATCGGGTGCGCGGGACCCTCTCTTCCGTGCGCCGAACCCGGCGCCACTTGGGTAGCTTTGTGAGGCCTTAACCCAACACGGCCTCGCCCACTATATGGATCCATAAGGAGGAACCATGTCCACTAAGTATGCAATCGTTGGCGGTAAGCTCATCGACGGTACCGGTGCCGAGCCGGTCGAGAACTCCCTCGTTCTCGTCGACGACAACGGCAAGATCGAGTACGCCGGTGCTATGCAGGACCTTCCCGAGGGCGTTGAGGTTATCGACGCCGCCGGCAAGACCGTCCTTCCCGGTCTGATCGACACCCACCTGCACTTCTCGGGCAACTTGACCGACGATGACACCGACTGGGTCATGCAGCCGCTCCTCGAGAAGCAGGCTGTCGCAGTCAAGCAGGCCTACGACTGCCTCACCCACGGCCTCACCACCGTCTGCGAGATCGGCCGCTTTGGTATCCAGATCCGTGACTGCATCGACAAGGGCGTCTTCAAGGGCCCGCGCGTTCTGGCCACCGGCCTTGGCTTCTGCCGCGTTGCCGGCCACGGCGACTCCCACCACTGCAGCCAGGAGCTCAACAAGGAATCGCACCCCTGGGGCGATCAAGTCGACGGTCCTTGGGAGCTGCGCAAGGCCGTCCGTCGTCGCCTGCGCGAGAACCCCGATGCCATCAAGATCTGGGCAACCGGTGGTGGCATCTGGCGCTGGGACTCCGGTCGCGACCAGCACTATTGCTCCGAGGAGATCCAGGCCGTGGTCGAAGAGGCAAAGATGGTCGGCATCCCCGTGTGGAGCCACTGCTACAACAACCACGCCGCTGCCTACGATTCCGTCCGCTTTGGCTGCGAGCAGCTGATTCACGGCTTCGATATCGATGAGCGCACCATGGACCTCATGGCCGAGCAGGGCACCTTCTTCACCCCGACGATCGCCTTCCTGCCCACCTGGTATGCCACCTATCCGCCCGTCTACGTCCCCGAGCTGCACGACAAGTACGAGGGCACCCTGGTCGAGAAGGAGCTGCAGCGCAACTACGACTGCCTGCGCGAGGCCAAGAAGCGCGGCGTCGTCATGACGATCGGCTCCGACTCCTTCTCCTTTGTCACCCCGTACGGCACCTGCTCCATCGAGGAGATGTACGAGTTCGTTGACAAGATCGGCTTCACCCCGGTCGAGACCATCACCTGTGCCACTCTCAACGGTGCCAAGATGTGCCACATCGAGGACGAGACCGGTTCCATCGAGGCCGGCAAGTGCGCCGACCTGCTGGTCGTCAACGGTGACGTCGCCGCCGACATCCACGTGCTCAACACCGACAACATGGACGTCATCATGAAGGACGGCTGGATTGTCGAGGGCGGCACCTTCGGCGAGGCAAACAAGTACAGCGCCTAAGCTACCGTTCATCGATGGCTTGATGTAAAACACAGTATTTGATTGCATAATGCAATGGAGAGGGTCGCTTGCGGCCCTCTTTATTGCTATGGGGTGCGTCAGTAAGAAGGAGATGACGGTGGATCTCAATAGGCTGATACTGGGCAAGAGTTACAACTCTACCAAGGTCTTTCGTACCGCTCAGCATGTGGTTCAAGCCATCTTGCTCGGTATTGTCGTTCCGCTGCTTATCCTGCTGCTCATCTGGGATCTAACCGATAATCCCAATCCCGTTCCGGCCGTTGTCGTCATTGCCGGCTTGGTCATGCTGTGCTTCTTCTTCTCGTACGTCTTTGTCGTTCCCGACGACCTCACATCGAGCGCAACCGACCGCACGCTCGCCATCGCTTCAAAAATATTCGCCTACACGTCGCGCGGCCTTACGCCCGAAGCTGCCCTGGGCGCCTCTAAGATCATCCTGTCCGAAACTATCGCCTCTGCCATCTGCTTTACCGACGGCAAGCAGGTGTTGGCAAGCTGGGGCGAGGACTCGGCAAAATGCCCCGCGGGCACCCCGGTGGTACTGCGGACTACGCTCAACGTGATCAACAGCGGTGAGCAAAGCGTGTTCTCGCGCGATGCCTCGACCGAGACGGGTGGCTACTTTCCGCGCCTGCGCGCCGGTATTGTCGCACCGCTTACCGTGCGCGGGCATTGCGTGGGCACGCTCGAGCTGTATTATCCCCGTCTGAGCAGCATCGATATGCGCCAGACGGCGCTTGCCTCGGGCTTTGCCGACCTCATTTCCACGCAGCTTGCGAGCTTTGAGCTCGAGCGCCAGGACGAGCTTACGGCCCGCGTGGAGCTGCGCGCCTTGCAATCGCAGGTCGATCCTCATTTTCTGTTTAACACCATCAGCACCATCGTGTCGCTCGTACGTACCGAGCCGGACAAGGCCAGGTCGCTGCTGATCGACTTCTCCAACTACTATCGTCAGACGCTTTCTGATTCCGATACCCTCACAACGCTCGAGCACGAGGTGGAACAGGGCACTCGCTATATCAATCTTATGCAGGCTCGTTATGGCGACGGCCGTCTGCGCGTCTCGGTCGATATCGACTTTGAGGTGCGCGATTGCATGGTGCCGCCGTTTATCTTGCAGCCGTTGCTCGAAAACTGCATCAAGCACGCGCAGCGCGAGACCGAGCCGCTTTCTATTCATGTTAGGGCTTTCGAGACCGATGACGGTTTGGAGATCATCGTCGAGGACGACGGCATCGGTATGAGCGAAGAAGTCTGCGCGCATCTGTTTGAGCAACATCGCCTGGAGGAGCCCGAGAGCATTACCGCCGACGGCTCCGTCAAGCGAGGTTGCGGCCTGGCGCTCTTCAACGTGCTTCAGCGCATCCATTTCTTTTACGGAGAAGATTCCGGCATGCGCGTGAAGTCCCAGGAGGGCGTGGGAACGCAGGTCATCGTCGAGCTGAACGGCGAGCCGCATGAGCCGGCGCCGTTGACGGCGTAGCACGCGGTTGGATTGAGAGAAAAAGAGGGGAAGCACATATGTCCGAAGGCTGGAACATCTTGGTGGTTGATGACGAACCTCCCATTAGGGCTGAGCTACGCTATCTGTTGGAAAAGGATACGCGTGTGGGCCAGATTGCCGAGGCGGGCAATGTTACCGAGGCCGTGGAGTCGATTCTCTCGAACAAGCCCAACGTGTTGTTTTTGGACATCACGATGCCCGGCCGCTCGGGAATTGAGCTTGCCGAGACGCTGCAGAACCTAAAGACGCCGCCGGTGGTTGTGTTTGTGACGGCGTTTGCCGAGTTTGCCGCCGATGCGTATAACCTCGATGCGGTCGACTATGTCGTCAAGCCGGTCGAGGACGCACGCCTGTCAAAGGCACTCGACAAGATCGAGGCAGCCTTGGGTGCCCGTCGTGTTATCCACGCTCCGCGCCAGCCTTTGCGTCTGACGGTGGACCGCGGGGGCAAAAAGGTGTTCATTCCCGCCGCAGACGTCTGCTACTTTGAGGCGCGCGCCGATTTTTGCAACGCCATCTGCGCCGAGGGAACGTACCTGATCAATGAGTCGATCTCTTCGCTCGAGCGTCGCTTGGTCTCCGAGGGCTTTATTCGCGTTCATCGCAGCTATCTGGTCAATTTGGAAGACGTGCACAATGTCGAGATCGGTTCCACGGGTCTTATGGAGCTCAGACTCGATCGCGTAACCTCGACGGTGCCCGTGTCCCGCCGTCGCGCTGCCGAGGTTAAAGCACACTTGGGGCTTGCGTAGACGGTCTGCATGCCGTCGTTTACCATCGCAGGTTTGGCATGGGCGCGCGGTGGGCATAATGGGTGGCATCGAATGAAATCGAAAGGATCATTATGCCCGCGCTTATCACCCATCATCTGTTTGGCGAGGAAAGCATCGACCGTCTTCCGCAGGGCGTCATCACGTCCGATGAAGAGCGCATTGCCTTTATCTTGGGCAACCAAGGCCCCGACCCGTTTTTCTTTCACATTCTGACACCGCGTGTTTCCGACTGCACGCTGCTGGCGCAGGTCATGCATCGGTCGCGTATGTCTCGCCAGTTCGCGTGCCTGCGCGACGGCGTGTCGCATCTGCTGCCGCGCGACGCCAGCTTGGGTCGCGCCTTTGCGCTGGGCCTGCTGTCTCATTACGTGCTCGACCGCAACGCCCATCCCTTTGTCTATGAGCAGCAGTTTGGCATCGTGGAGTCCGATTCAGAGCTTGAGGATTCGAGCAGTCAGGTCCATGCCGTGATCGAGAGCGACCTGGATGTACTGATGCTGCAGCTTAAACGCGATGGCGCTACGGTCGACGATTACCCGCCGGCGGGCGAGATCGTCACTACCGATCGCATCAATCGCGTGGCCGGCGTGCTGATGAGCTATGTTGCCGGACGCGTGTACGGCATTGACATTCCGGCGGGGGAGTACGGTGCTGCCGTTGCCAATATGCAGCGACTTTACCGCGCGATTGAGCCGGCCGGCTCCGCAAAGACGCGCGCGATCTCGCTGGTTGAGGGCTTGGTGCACGACTACTCGCTGCTCGACGGCCTTGCCCATCGCGTGACGACGGAGCTGCCCGAGCGCACCGGTAACCTGGGCCATCTGACATGGAAGAATCCCTTTACCGACGAGGTCTCGAACGAGAGTTTCCCCGAGGTCTTTGATCGCGCGCTGGTCGATTACGAGTGCACGGTCGCACGTTTTATCGAGACCGGTGACATGGATGCCGTGACCAGTCACGTCAACTACAGCGGTCGCGTGCTCAATGCCGATGAGGAGTTCGACCGCGAGGAATAGGGCCCGTGCGTGCCCCTTTGCCGAATCCTTACCGGCGGTTCTGGACAATTGGGGTACGATGAACTAACTGCATATCGGGCGAATACGAAGGGTCCCTGTCCATGAAATACACCAAGCTCGAGCGTAACTGGGTTATGTATGATGTGGGCAATTCGGCCCTCGTGCTGCTCAATACCTCGGTGGTGCCCATTTACTTTAACGCCATCAATACCGGCGCTTCTTCGGCCGACCTGGTGGTCGCCTGGGGCAATGCGCAGACGATTGCCTCGCTGGTCATCGCCATGCTCATGCCCATTCTGGGCGCGCTTGCCGACTACGCCGGCAACAAGATCAAGTTCTTCTTGGGCTTCTTCCTCACGGGCCTGGTGCTTTGCCTGGCGCAGGCTATCCCAATGTCCGCCATGGCATTTTTGACCGTGTACGTGCTGTGCACCATCGGCCTTAACTCTTCTATGACGTTCTACGACGCCATGCTGCCCGACATTACCACCGACGAGCGCATGGACGCCGTGTCCAGCTCGGGCTATGCCTGGGGCTACATCGGTTCCACCGTGCCGTTCGTCATCTGCCTGGCGCTCATCATGGGCGGCCCCGCTCTTGGCGTCCCCACCATGCTGGCAACGCGTCTGTCGTTTATCATCACTGGTGCCTGGTGGCTCATCTTTACTCTGCCGCTCATTCGCACCTATAAGCAAAAGTACGGTCGCGAGCGCGGTCCCGAGGACACCATCGGCCACATCGTGGGCGGTGTGTTCTCCGAGGTCGGACACACCATGCGCGAGATCGCCCACAACAAGACCGTGCTGGTCTACATGATCGCGTTCTTCTTCTATATCGACGGTGTGCACACGGTCATTTCCATGGCAACCAGCTACGGATCGGCCTTGGGCATCGATTCGACCCAGTTGGTCCTGGCGCTGCTCGTCACGCAGTTCGTGGCCTTTCCGTCCGCCATCATCTACGGCAAGCTCGCCGGCCGCGTGGGCACGCTCAACATGATCTTGGTGGCAGTCGCCGCCTATATGGGCATTGTGCTGTTCGCCGCGTTCTTCCTAAAGACCGCCTTTGAGTTTTGGGTGCTTGCCATTATGGTCGGCCTGTTCCAGGGCGGCGTGCAGGCGCTCAGCCGTAGCTACTTTGGCCGCATTATCCCCAAGGAAAAATCCAACGAGTACTACGGCTTCTTTGACATCTTTGGTCGTTATGCAAGCGTTATGGGCACCTTCCTGGTGTCGGTCGTCACCTCGCTGACCGGCAACCCGTCGCTGGGCGTCCTTTCCATTGGCGTGCTGCTGGTCGTTGGCTTTATGCTGCTGGTCCGCCTGTCCCGCATGACTCGGGCGGCAGAGCATGCCGCATAGGAGCGAGCGGCTATTGTGCCTGTCCACGGTACTCTTTTGGGGTTATCCGCAATAAACATTGCGACTTGCGAGCAATGATTTGCCCAAGTGGGTATGATGGAATCAGCTAGGTCGCGGGGCGTCGCCTGTGTTTGGCGGCGTCCCGTTTTTGTGTTGCAGGGAGGGTAAGGCATGAACGCCACAGTCGTGATTCCAACGTATTGGGCGGGCGATGACGCTTGCGCAAACGCCCCTGGCACCTATGACCATTCGACGCGACTCAACGCCGACAATCCCGAACTCGACCGCTGCCTGGCCTCGCTTGAGCAGGTACGTGACATCCCGCGCATCATCCTTTTGGTGGTCTGTCCCGTTTCTGCCACAGCCGATGTGTCGCTGCGCGTGCACGAGATTGTCGACGCGCATCCCACGCTCAAGGTCACCGTTGTCACCAACACCCAGGCCTCGCGCATTGCAGACCGGGTTGCTCAGATCGCGCCCAAGGGTTCGGGCGAGTGCGTGAGCCTGCGAGGCTACGGTGCCATCCGCAACATGGGGCTAGCCTGTGCCGCTGTGCTGGGGCATGACGCGGTTATCTTTTTGGATGACGATGAGACTGTCATCGACGCCGACTTTATGAAGCGCGCGACCTATGCGTTGGGGCAGCAGACACGTCAGGGCTTGCCGATCTTGGTCAAGAGCGGCTATTTCTACGATCGCGACGGCTCGCCGCTGGCTCCCACGGACAAGGCGGGCATCTGCCATCGTTGGTGGACCAAGCGCATCGAGTTCAACCGTTGGATGAAAAAGGCGCTCTCGGGCACCCGCATCTCGCGCTCCAACTACGTGTGCGGCGGCCTGATGGCCCTGCACGCCCGCGCCTTTACGCGTGTAGCCTTTGACCCGTTTATCACCCGCGGCGAGGACTTGGATTACCTCTTTAACATGCGCATGTTTGGCTACGACGTGTGGTTCGATAACGAGTGGACCGTGCGTCATCTGCCTCCGGAGTCCGAAAAGCGCTCACCGCGCTTTATGCAGGATGTATACCGTTGGTACTACGAAAGGGCAAAGTTGACATTCGCCGCGCATCAAAAGGAGCTCATTCCCGTTACGGCAGCATCGCTCATGCCCTACCCGGGCCCGTGGATTTCGCGCGAGCTCGACGACCGCGTGCGCAAGACCGCTATGGTCCGCAGCGTGTTTACCCGCGAGCATGAGGGCTACCTGCGCATCTGGCGCCATGGTATCGACGAGGCAAAGGCCTATGCGCGCCAAAACGCTGCAAGCTACCTGCGTTTCCAGAGCTTTTGGCCCAAGATCATGGACGGGCTTTGGCGTGACGCACAACTGATCAGTATCCTGGAGGGGGCCGAATGATCGACCGCCGCGCCCAGCGCGATAGTTCAATATCAATCTTTCGCATCATTGCCGTTGCCTGCGCCATTTGCGTGCTGGTGTACTTTATTTTTGCCTTGGTGACCGGTATCGAGCCGATCGCCACGGTGATTGCCTGCGCGCTGCTGTGCATCTTTCTGTGCATCTTTATCTTTTTGACGCTCAATCCCGATTCGGTGCGCTCCCAGTACACCGAGGAGACGCTCTCGGTGGCCTCGGCCATGCTTGAGGACATTAAGGGCGGTCTGACGCAGGAGTCGGCGCGTTTGGTGTGCCGGCGCATTTTGCCCGAGACGCGCGCCATGACGGTGGCCATCACCGACGAGGGCAACGTGTTGGCCTGCGCAGGCGAGTTTGAGGAAAAACTACTGCCAGATTCTCCCATCCACACGCTTGCCACACGCTACGTTATCGAACATGGCATCGTGCAGTCGTTCAACCGTATGGTGGATGTCGTGGGCTCGGATGGCTCGCACAACCAAGTCCCCGCCGGCATTATCGCCCCCATCAAGGTGGGCGATCGTACCGTCGGCACGCTCAAGTTCTACTACAAGACCCCGCGCGCCGTCGACCGTACCCAGTACGCGCTTGCCTCGGGCTTTGCCGAGATCTTGTCCACGCAGCTCGCCATCCACGAGCTCGAGGTGCAAAAGGAACTCACGGCGCGCGCCGAGGTGCGTGCGCTGCAAGCGCAGATTAACCCGCACTTCCTGTTCAACACGCTGAACACCATTGCATCGTTTACGCGCACCGACCCGCTGCGGGCCCGCGAACTGCTTCGTGAGTTCTCATCGTTCTATCGTGCCACGCTCGACAACTCGGGATCGCTTATTCCGGTCTCGCGCGAGGTTGCACAGACCAAGCGCTACCTTACCTTTGAGAAGGCCCGCTTTGGCGAGGACCGCGTGCTTGCGACGTTCGATGTGTCCGAGGACGTGGAAGATACGCTGGTGCCGGCGTTCGTGATCCAGCCGATTGTCGAGAACGCCGTACGTCATGGTATGGGCGATGACGACGCCCTGAGGATCGACGTGACCGTTCACCAAGACGGCGAGGATGCAATCTTGATTGCCGTGGCCGATAATGGCGTGGGCATGGATGAGGGTACCGCCGCCAGACTGTTTGACGAGCGTTCTGCCCGTCCCGACGCCAGCTCTCCCCAGGGTGGCGGCGCCGGTGTGGCCATGCACAATATTTCGGAGCGCATCCATCGCTTTTATGGGCCGCACTCCTATACGCGTGTCGAATCGGCGCCGGGCAAGGGCACCAAAGTGCTCCTTCATCTTGATTTGTCAGAGAGCATCTTTGACATTCAAGAGTAAAATAAAAGGCTACGGGCTCAACGTCATGCGACGGATGCCTGGCGTAGTTAGTTGACGAAAGGTTTTATCCCTATGCTGCGTGCGATGATTGTGGATGATGAGGCGCCGGCTCGCTCGGAGCTTCGCTTCCTGCTCGAGCAAACGGGCAAGATCGGCACGATCACGGAGGCGTCGAGCGTCCGCTCCGCCATCGAGATGCTTATGGAAAGTCGCGTGGATGTCGTGTTTCTCGATATCTCGATGCCCGGTGCCTCGGGCCTGCAACTTGCCGAGGCGCTGCATAAGCTCAAAAATCCGCCGGCGATCGTGTTTGTGACTGCGTATAGTGACCATGCGGTCGAGGCATTCGACGTGGATGCCGTCGATTATCTGATGAAGCCGGTCGAGGAAGCTCGCTTGGATCGCGCGATCGAGAAGGTCATGCAACGCACCAAGCCGGTTACGGACAGCAAGGTGACCATCGAGCGTATCCCGGTGGAAAAGGGCGGCCGCAAGGTGCTCATTCCCGTGGACGACATTCGCTTTATCATGGCCAAGGACGATTACTCCTGCATCTATACCGTCGATGATCGCTTTTTGTCGACGACCTCGCTGGCGCAGTTTGAGGCCAAGCTCTGCGACTTTGGCTTCTTCCGTGTTCACCGCCGCTATATCGTCAACTTGGCGTGCGTCACGGATGTGGAGACGGTGCCCTCGGGCGCCATCCAGCTGGGCATTACGGGCGTCGACGAACGCGTGCCGGTTTCGCGCCGCCGCGTCGTGCCGCTCAAGAAGGCTCTGAGTCTCTAGCACACTGGCCCCGCAGCCCTGTAGACCCATCGTCTGCGGAGCCGTGGGGCCTTTTTGTATGTATCTGCCGAATCGTTTTTTGCGGAAGGGATTCCATGAACAGTGCAAGCGCCAAGCGTATCGACATCATCTCGGACACCCACGGCTATTTATCGCCTGCGCTCTTGGATGAGCTTGAGGGCGCAGACCTGATCATCCACGCCGGCGACCTCACGTCAGAGATGGACTACGAGCACCTATGCACCATCGCCCCCGTTCGGGCCGTACTGGGCAACAACGATTACTACCGCGACTACGGCCCCGATGTAGACCGTCTTGCGCTCTTTACCTACGAAGGCCTCAAATTCGCCGTAGCCCACTACCGCGAAGACCTTCCGGTGGGATCCGTAGACGTAGCCATCAACGGCCATACCCACGTAACCAAAGAAGCCCAAGTGGGCCGTTGCTTAGTCCTCAACCCGGGCAGCGCCAGCTACCCCAGAGGCACCCGAGGCCCCACCATGGCCAGAATGCTAGTAAAAGACGGCAAGATCCTAAGCACTAAATTTATTGACCTAGAGTAACCACAACAAAAGCGGGGGATGCAAGCCGCACCTCCCGTTTTTCTTTAAGCCAAAGGCCAAAGTTCAACAAGATCCATCAGACCAACCCCGCCGAGGAGCACGCGGGCTAGCCGCGCAGCGGCGCACGCCCGCAAAACTGGTTGAACAAAGTGACGACAGGGAGGGTCTCCGGGGCTGGGGCGCGGGTTAAGTTTGTCGCGAGTTCCGCACGCAAAGGAAAGCACTTAATGTGCTTTCCGTCTTGCGCAGGACTGTAGAGCAGCAAACTTAACCCGCGCCCCAGCCCCGGAGACCCTCCCGGATGGTCCCAAAAATTTTTTCAAAAAAGTTGTTGCGCGCCGGACAGACTTCTGTGTATACTAATCCCCGCAGCGCACGCGAGCGGAAACAAACGCGAACGACTGCCTGGGGAGTTAGCTCAGTTTGGTTAGAGCGCCGGCCTGTCACGTCGGAGGTCGCGGGTTCGAGCCCCGTACTTCCCGCCAACGCAATTAAAGCCACGTCTTCGGACGTGGCTTTTTGCGTTTGATGCACTTTGTTTTGATAGAACGATCGCCCTGGTGCATCTTCGCCCAGAACCCCCGCGCCTTCGGGAACGCAAGTAAAATCTAATGAGTATATCTGTCTGAACAACAGCTTTGTTGCGCAACACCTGTTCTACGAGACAGGGGGTTAGGTTATACTAAATTGCACTGTGCGCCGCATCTGATGTATTTCGCTCCAAGCGCGGCACTCAGTGGATATCCGATTTACCATTTGGATGTCCTGGCAGTCATTTAGCGTCTCGACACAAGCTCGGCCCCGGAGCTCGTTCGAGCTGTTCGTATTCCTTGAAAGGGGAAAAATGGACATATCGAGGAAGACTGATTACGCCCTTCGTATGCTGGCGATGCTTGCCGAGGATCCGGAGTGCTTACTTTCTGTTCGCACCGCTGCCGAAGAGGTCAATGTTCCGTATTCGTTTGCCCGCTCGATTCAGCACGGTTTGGTCCAGGCCGGTATTGTGGAGAGCCTGCGTGGCGTCCACGGTGGCATGCGTCTCAAGGTCAGTCCGGACGACGTTACTATCCGCCAGGTCGTCGAGGCCGTTCAGGGTCCTATGGTTATGAACGATTGCACCGCGCCCGATGGTGACTGTGCGCGCATGGGCGCGTGCTGCTATCATCCCCTGTGGGCCGGAGCCCAGGCGTTGATGCGCGACTACCTCGATTCCGTTTCGCTCGGCGACATCGTCGCTCACCGCCAGTTCCCAGCCGTCGATCCCAAGTTCGCCGACCGCGAAGCGTTTCCCGAGTACGCCACCTGCGCGTGCGCTTACCGGGAGGAATAACGCCGCATAAGGAGCATAGCCATGATTCAGGACCCCTTTCGTTCGATGATTCGTTCGGAAGGGGTCCTGCGTTATCGCGACCTTCCGTGGCGCCGTACACGCGACCCGTACATCATTTGGCTTTCTGAGGTCATGCTGCAGCAAACGCAGGTGCCGCGTGTGGAGGCGCGCATGCCGGTGTGGCTCGATCGTTTTCCGACTGTGCAGGCGCTTGCCCAGGCCGCGCCTTCCGATGTTTTGGACGCTTGGCAGGGCATGGGCTACAACCGACGCGCTCTGGCGCTTCACGGGGCCGCTCAACGGGTCGTAGGGGATTGGGGCGGGGAGTTTCCGCGTGAGACGCGTGACCTGGTCGCCCTGCCTGGTATTGGCCCGGCAACGGCGCAGGGTATCCGGTCGTTTGCGTTTGATCTTCCGGGTGTGTATCTGGAGACCAACGTGCGCACGGTCTTTCTGCATCATTTCTTTCCCGATGTGCCGGCTGTTCCCGATCGCGAGCTGGTGCCGCTGATTCAGGCGGCCTGTCCGGCGGCTCCCGATGCGGTGACCGACGAGATTACGCCCTTTGCCGTGCCTCAGGACGATGCCGATACGCCGCGCGCGTGGTATTACGCGCTGCTAGATTATGGCGCGTATCTTAAGAAGGCGCTGCCTAATCCGTCCAGGCGTTCGGCGGGCTATAGCCGTCAGTCCAAGTTCGAGGGCTCGCGTCGCCAAAAACGCGCGCATATCGTGCGCATGTTGCTGGCAGCGCGTGATGGCCAGCCGGCGGGGATTACGCTTGCTGATGCCGTGGTGGGCGTTAACGAGATGGAAGCGGCAGCCGGTCGCGGGCCGGTCGAGTGCGACTTGATCGCGGGCATTCTAGCTGACCTGGAGCGCGAGGGCTTTTGCCGAGCCGAGGACGATCGTTGGTTGAGTGTGTAGCCCGCTCAAATCTGAAGAACGGGATTGTAAGGTTTAAATTCGCGGCTTGAGGGCATCCTAAAGACAAGGTCGCTCAAAGCCTATGGGCGGCACGTGTTGAAGGGAAGTACACCTATGGATTTTGAGAATTCCCAAACCAAGAAGAACCTCGAGACCGCTTTTGCCGGTGAGTCCCAGGCACACACCAAGTATCGCTACTACGCATCTAAGGCCAAGAAGGATGGCTACGTTCAGATTTCGAATATCTTTGCCGAGACGGCGGGCAACGAGTCCGAGCACGCCAAGCTGTGGTTTAAGTATCTGCACGACGGCGCCGTTCCGGGCACTCTGGACAACCTGCGCGACGCCGCCGCGGGCGAGAACTACGAGTGGACCACGATGTACGACGAGTTCGCCAAGACCGCCGAGGAGGAGGGCTTTGCCGAGATCGCCGAGAAGTTCCGTGGCGTCGCCGCCGTCGAGAAGGCCCACGAGGAGCGCTACAACAAGCTCGTCGAGCGCATCGAGTCGGGCGAAGTGTTTGAGCGTGAGGGCGTGAAGGTGTGGAAGTGCCTGAACTGCGGGCACCTGCACGTTGGTGCCGAGGCCCCTGAGGTGTGCCCGGTGTGTAACCACCCGAAGGCGTACTTTGAGGAGCAGGTGGTGAACTACTAGCGCGTGATGCTAGTTGCGGGGCGCGGGGCGGGGAGATGCCTTTCCCTCTCGCTCACGGCTTCGCAGAGTCGCGCGAGGGAAAGGCATCTCCCCGCCCTGCGCTCCGGCGTTGGGTCGTCGCGTGCTCGTTACTGAAAAGCTGATAACTAAGTTTGTGCGCCGCCCCTATCGGGGCGGCACGTTTTTGTATGGGGACTGGTTGGGACGGCAGCGTTCATGGGTGGGGTACACTGGGTGGCGACTTTTAGTTTATCTACTACCTGATGGGGTGTTTTTTATGGGCAAGAAGTCTCGGGCTCGGGTTGCTGCGGCGGGAACTCGCAAGGATCCTGGTCGTCGGGTTGCCGAGGGTAAAAAGGCCGATCGTGCCGAGAAGGACAAGAAAGTCGGCGCGCATGCTCATCCTGAGTGGGCGCCTCATTTGAATTCGGCTAGTGAGGATTTGACTGCCAAGTTGTTTACTCTGGTCGAGGTAATTTTGGGCGTGGTGCCCCTTGTGGTTATCGGTTTATTCTTGGCTTCGAAGGACGCCACGAGTGTCGATAAACTCACCGAGGTCTTTTCGCAGGACCCCTCGATGGTGGTCTCGTTTATTTCTGCGTGCTTGCAGCCGTTTGTGGCGTACATGCTGTATATGGTCTACCGCAAATACTGCGAGGGTGATGCGGGCTTTGCCGCCGGTAACCTGATCGGTCTTTTGTGCTCCGAGATCCTACTGCTCAATATCCCGGGCGTCATCGGTATGGGCATCTTGCTGTGGCGTGTTTGGCGCAACGTCGCCCCGCACTTTGAGAGCTGGTTGTTTGAACGCCGTGCAATGGGCGTGCTGGCAGACATCGCGGGCTCGCTCGTGATTCTAGCCTTGGCGTTTATGTGCGCCACCGCCACCCGAGGTCTCGCGGGCATCTAAAGCTGCCTCCACCGACTGCGGAGCACGGGGCGGGGAAACACCTTTCCCTCTCGCTCACGGCTGCGCAGGTCGCGCGAGGTAAAGGTGTTTCCCTACCCTGTGCTCCGGCTTCGGGTCGTCGCGTGCTTGCTACTGAAAAACTGATAAGAAGTTAGCGTGCCGCCCCTTTTGGGGCGGCACGTTTTTCAAGACTTTAGTCCGCTGGCCGCGCAGCGGCCAGCTTTAAACCACCCGCTACGCGGGTGGAGACAAACGGCTTTACAAAGCCACCCCTCCGACC
>CABSNA010000001.1 GCA_902478865.1 uncultured Collinsella sp. | reverse complement strand
GGGTCGTGGGGTCGGCGGGGGCGTAAGTGACCTTGGTATCGAGCTGCTTCTTACCGTTAGTCACCTCAACTTTGACGTTGTACACAGCCCCATCGTAGGTGATGTGGTCCTTGACGCCATTCACAGCGTCCTTGGGAACGACCTCCGAGATGGTGTAAGTGTAGGTACCGGCTTTGTTGCACTCAACGCTAAAGGAAATGCTACCGTCGGCACCGTTCGTTACAGTCTTGAGCACCCTACCCTTGTCATCCTTAAGTTCAAACGAGAACTGCCCCGCCTTGAATGTTCCACCTTCGAGCACCTTCTGCGCCTTGATATCCACAGAGCCCATTAGGCGATTGTCGTAGATCCAGATCTCGTCCTTTTTGTCATCGCCGATGATTTCGGAGTCTTTGACGATGCTCTTCGCTTTATTGAGCTCAGTTTGATACTTCTCATCGTCAGCATTGCCCTTAAGCATGATCCACGTGGGCGCCGCCGCGTCATAGCCGTCAGGCGCTTTCGTCTCCACGAGCTGGTAGAGCACGCAATTTACCATCGCCTTGTCTTCTGCGCCAAACGAGATTTTGCCGTTGGCGTCGGTGGGGGCGGTTTCAAACTCAGTCCTTGCATTCTCGATACCCACCGTTGCAACCTGGTCCATATTCACGCTGTAGAGCGTAAACTCCGCACCCTTGAGCGTCGCTCCAACCTGCTGGGCGTCGTACTTGGCCATCGTGATGCCGTAACCGTTGCCACCCGCGCTGGCAGAAGCTTTTTTAATTTCCCATGTTTGATCATCAGTCGCAGAACCGTCCTTCACACCTGTAAGCATGGCGGTATTGGAAAGAGGAACCTTGTTGCCAGGATTTCCGCTCGGGATGACCTCGTACTCGACCTTGAGGTATTTCTCATCGGGCACGTTAAGTGTCAATCTCGTACATGAGCCAGACTCGTTGTTGACCTGTTCCATCTCTGACGAATAATCCTTATCGGCCAGTTCAGACCAATCGTTGTTCACGCGCTCATAGACCTTAAGCGTCGACGGCACCAACGTGCACTTGGCATCCATGGTATCGACCAGCTCGAGGACACCAGTGCCACTCTCAAGATCGACAGCTGACTCGTTAACGAAAATGGTGTACTTGATGCGATTGCTATTGTCGACCTGTTCGCCGGTCTTCTTGATAACGTTGTTCTTAATGGTGACAGCACCACTGCCAGAGTCGAATTTCTTGCTTCCCGACTCGGCGCGCGCAGAATTGGTGAACTTCACCTCGTTCGTGGATGTGTCGAGCTCGCTGCGCTTGACCGCCGTCTGGTACGTAAGCTTGGCGTAACCGGCGTAGTCGCCGAGTTCCGTCGTGGGAATGGAGAAGGTGACCGTGTTGCCGTTGGTGATGATGTTGCTGGCGGCAAGCGTCTGACCCGTAACGACCTCCTTGGCCTCGCCTCCGCGCCCAAGCCCCGCATGTAGATCGTAGGGGTTCTGCACAATCGTGTACTTTGCGGAACCCGCGACATAGCTCATCCCGTCCGGAATGGTATCGATGATGTTCAGCGGTACGCGGCCGAGCTTTCCAGCTCCATAACAATCTCCTGCCGCGGTCTTCTGGCGATTCGCGTACACCGTCCAGTCGACGACCCAGGCTCCCTTCTCGTTCGAGCCGTCAACGGCACTCCAGTCGAAGTCCTCGTTCCAAGTTACCTTCGACTCCGCTTCTGGCTTCTCGACCGCGGGCGTCGTTTCCTTGTTGACGACATACATTGGGCTATCGGTGTAGTACGGCCAACCGCCATTCTGCCCCGGCACCGTAACAGATGCGAAGTTCGAGTACCAGCCCGGCAGCGCATCAGAAGTGGTGGTGTACGTGATGTCGGCGTAATCCTCGTTCGCGAGAGCCGCCTTCACCTTGTCGTTAATGTTTATGTCGAGGTTGAAGTTTCTTTTGTGCCCATCCTTCTGCACAACGTTATTTCCATCTTTCAGCTCATTTGTCGTCAGCTTCCAGTCGTCGCCTCGAACTAGCTCAGTTTCACCAATCTTGATCTTTATTGAGTTGACATCAACGCCGATATCTTGTTTCCACGCTGATTGAAACGTGTCCTTCACCGTCACCTTATCAAGGTTGGCCGCATTGACGATAGCTTTCAGTGCCACGCGCGTCTTCCACTTCGCCTCGCCAGTTGTTGCAGCATTCTCTCGACCCACGAGTTCCTTGGTGATCGGTGTGCCCACCAACTGCGGCGTAAACTCACCTTTACCAGTGCCGGAAACGGAACCATCGTGCTCGATCGTTGCGCTGTTGCGCACGGTGTCATACGAACCCGTTTCATTCATCTTGGTGTGATAAACAATGCGATAGGTGATGTACTTATCCTCAAGGTCAGTCGGAAACTTGTAGGTAAAGGAGCTCTGCGACGAATCGAGCTCGCCCTCCTTGAGGACCTCCAAACCCGAGCTGCCCTTATAAACCGTATAGCCCCCGTATACGTCTGCTTATCGTCCAGATTATCGGTGAACACGTAGCCGCTCATGTCGGCCTTGAGCTCGCCTTGGTTGAGCGTGACGGTCCATGTGATGTCGGACGGCGTGCTATTGCGGTCGCTAGACTTGCCAATCATGTCGTAACGAAAGGGGCTGGGGGCAGCCGTAACCGTGCCGTTCTGACGATCGTTGGCACCGCCCCACTCCCACGACGCCATGTTCTTTGAGGCTTCCTGGCCGTTGATGAACTCTCCGTTATCCACGGAGATACCGCTCTTCAGCTTGGTTTCATACGTAATCGTATGGACACCCTGGGGAAGACTGCCTAAGTTCTCGATGGTCGCGGTCTGGCCTTCGATTTTTGGCTGCGATCCAATCGTCTTGTTATCGAGCTTAAAGCTGCGCTCCACAAAGCTAAAGTTATCACCCAGCGTATCAGTGAACTTGACGTTCGTGACATACGACTCGACTGTGAGCTCAACGGTCCAGGTGACTTTGGCCACGCCATCGGGACCCTGAGAGAAAACCCCCGACTTCCTCTTATTCGTAACCCTACCGTCCTTGATGGGAATATTTATCGATCCCTTGCCAGGAAACTCGACAGACACATTGCCGCCGGCGCCGATGTCTTTGTTTGAAAGCTGGAACGAGAAGTTTGCCGCGACATGGATATTCGCAGGGTTTTTTGCGAGCCACGCCTTGTCAAACGTAAAGACAACCTTATTGCCCTCGATCTTCCACGTGCCAGCTTGGGCAGCAGAAGCTTCCGGACCCTCCATGAGGTTGCCACCCGCGTTTTCATCAACGACGATGGTGTCGGGTAGCTCATAGACAGCGATATAGTTCTCGGGCGAAGGCGCCTTACCGCTTTTGAATTGTGCCAAGAAAGCTCCATAGAGCGTCGAAGTGGACGTTACAGGATCCTTGAGCTCTTGAGTATGGTTCTCATCGGTATACAGCCTGACATCAACCGTCGCCGTCTTCCCATCAATCACAATCGGCGTTGGTGTGCTCACATCCTCGGCGCGCACGGGGGCTACACCGTGAAAAACGGCGGCGGTGAGGCTAATTAAAATAAAGACCAGGGCCGCCATACCCAGCGACTGTGAGCGGTGTGCGTCCATAGTTGTCCCCTAATTCCTACAACACGGTGTGGAATACGGCGAATCGTCGGATCGAACACAAACCCCAACATCCACGAGAACCTACCTAGCGCATTGCAAGAACCCATTGGGGGCAACTTCTAAGACGGTTCGTCTATACCACAATGCATAAAATATAATATAGATACCAATCATGTAAACCGCAGGTCAAGAGGTCTTTTAATTTAATACCAGTTGATATTTACCTGTTAACGGTTTTGCATTAAAGCAGTTATATTCTATCGAATTATGTATATGTTTAAACAACTTAACTTTGACCCGAAAGCCGCTCGGGGGATAACGCCCCCCCGCTGTGGTGCAAAGTAACCTGTCCCCTTGCACCAAAAAGGGCGCCGACCGCGATGGTCGACGCCCTTTCTTGTTACTCGCTATAAAGCCCAGCGCTTATTTGTTGACCTGACCGGCGCGGACAGCAGCCTTCTTGCGGTCGGTGGCGTTGAGCAGACGCTTGCGCAAGCGGATGTTCTTGGGAGTAATCTCGACCAGCTCGTCGTCGGCGATGTACTCCAGCGCCTCCTCCAGCGAGAAGGTGCGGGGCGGCACCAGCTGGACGGAGATATCGGAGGTCGAGGAACGCTGGTTGCCCAGGTTCTTGGTACGCGCGATGTTGACGACCATGTCGCCAGCCTTGCTACGCTCGCCCACGATCATGCCCTCATAGCATTCGGTGCCCGGCTCAACAAACAGCTGACCGCGCTCCTGCAGCGTACCCAGAGCGTAGGCAACGGCCTTCTCGGTGGTCATGGAAATCATGGCGCCGTTCTGACGGTTGCCGATCTCGCCGGCGTAAGGACCATACTCCAGGAAGGTGTGGTAGAACACGCCTTCGCCGTGGGTGACGTTCATGATGCGGTTCTTAAGGCCCATGATGCCACGCGTCGGGATCTTAAACTCAAGGTGCGTCACGATGCCCGAGGTATCCATGCTCGTCATGATGCCGCCGGAGGTACCGAAGACCTCAACGACCTTGCCCGAGTACTCGTCCGGGCACTCGACGACGGCCTGCTCGACAGGCTCCATCTTGTTGCCGTTCTCGTCCTTCTTAAACAGAACGCGGGGACGGCCGACCTGGAACTCAAAGCCCTCGCGGCGCATGGACTCCATCAGGACGGACAGGTGCAGGATGCCGCGGCCCGAGACCTCGACGCCGCTCTTGTCCTCGAGCTCCTCGATCTTCATGGTCACGTTGTTCTCGGCCTCGTTGAACAGGCGCTCCTTGAGCTGACGGGCGCCCACGATGTCGCCGTCGCGACCGACGAGCGGGGAGGTCGAAGCCTCAAAGACGATGGACAGGGTCGGCGGGTCGATCTCGATGGGCTCGAGCTCGACGGGGTTCTCGGGATCGGTGTAGACATCGCCGATATCGGTGCGGTCAATGCCCACGACAGCGGCGATGTCGCCGGCGCCGACTTCCTGGCACTCGGTGCGGCCCAGGTAGTCGAAGGTAAAGAGCTGTTTGACGGTAGCGGTGGCGCTGGAGCCGTCGTTCTTCACAACCAGGATCTGGTCGCCCTGGTGAATGGCGCCGGAGTACACGCGACCGATACCGATGCGGCCGACAAAGTTGGAGTGGTCGATGGTCACGCACTGCATGGCCAGCGGGGCGTTCTCGTCAACCTCGGGCGCGGGCATGTCGTCGATGATCATATCGAGCAGCGGATACATGTCCATGTTGCCGTCGTTGGGGTCAAGGCGGGCAAAGCCATTCATGGCGCTGGCGTAGACCACGTGCTCCATGGCGAACTCAAGCTGGTCGTCGGTAGCGCCCAGGTCGGCCATAAGGTCGAGGCAGTCGTTGTAGGCCTTCTCGGGGTTGGCACCCGGACGGTCGATCTTGTTGATTACGATCATGATCTTAAGGCCGGTGTCGATAGCGTGACGCAGCACGAAGCGGGTCTGGGGCATGGGGCCCTCAAAAGCGTCGACCAGCAGCAGGGCGCCGTCGGCCATACGCAGCACGCGCTCGACCTCGCCGCCAAAGTCGGCGTGGCCCGGGGTGTCGATGACGTTGATCTTGACGTCCTTGTACTCGATAGAGATGTTCTTGGCGAGAATCGTAATGCCGCGCTCGCGCTCCTGGTCGTTGGAATCCAGGACGCGGTCCTCGACCTGCTGGTTGGCACGGAAGGCGTCCGTGGCACGCAGGAGCTTGTCGACCATCGTCGTCTTGCCGTGGTCGACGTGAGCGATGATGGCGATGTTCCTCAGATTGTCTACGCGCATGTAGTTCCCCTATCTTCTATCTATATACAACCGGCACGCGTATGCGGCCCGCCCAGCGATACAACGCTCAGCGGGAATATTGAGCCTTTTACCGAAAACTCGTTTATTTTAGCGATTTTAGATGAGAGGGGTTTCCTCACCTGCAGGTTCAGGGTCGCTCCACATAAAACCATCGCCGGCGCCCATGCCCTCATACAGCACATATGCCGAAAAACCACTCTCGAGCGTGGTTTCGAAGAAGCTCACGAGCAGAGCATCGTGATAGCCGCCGTCAATCTCGACGCAGCCGGTGTAGCCGATGGCATAGCGGGCGATACGGCCCAGGCCCTCGTCCTTAAGACCCATCTTGTGCTCGGAGATAAAGTTGGTGGCCGCCTCGAGGCACGCCTCTTCGCCGTCCTCGTCAAGCGCCGCCAGATATCGGTTGGAAGCAGCGTCCTCAATCGCCACAACTACGCCAGGGTTTTCACCGGCGGCAAGGTCGTCCAAGAACGCGCCGATCAGATCGCACACCATGGCGTCGAGCTCGGCGGAGACGTTACCGGCGTCCTGCATATCCTGTGCCATCTTTAGACCTTCCCATCGAGTCTGGCGTCGTTACAGTTCTTGTGCCTCGGCGGCGATCCTGGCGGCAGCGTCGCGGGCGCGCATCATGTCCGCTGCGCGCTTGTCGAGCACCTTGATCTGACTGGTCAGCATTACCGCATCGATCACACCCCAGATCACAAGGCCCGTAGAGATCGAAAACCCAAGCGCACCAACTGTACCACGAAGGCGCGAGCAGATTGCCGTGACAAGGACGGAGACGACAACCATCTTGATAAACGAGCCACGGCGCTCGCGAAGCGTGCGGGCCTGCGTCACATAGGCAATGCGAGCCGCCTCAGAAGCCTCCGAGCGCATCTGGGCCTCGCGGGCGATCGCAGCCGCCTCAGCCGACATACCGCCGGCCATCAGCGAACGCTCCGCAACCTGGACGCCCCGCATTTAGAAGTCATCGGGGGAGAGCGTATGGACGAACTCGTCGAACTTCTCGAACTCCTGCTCGTCGTCGACTTCCTCGGCGTGGGTAGAAACAGTGCCCAGGCGATTCATGATGTCGTCCTCCACAAACATGGGGGCATTGCTGCGCACGGCAAGGGCAATGGCATCACTGGGGCGGGCGTCGATCTTGCGCTCGCCACCATCGGCCAGTACGACGATCGTCGCGTAGAACACCGGCGGCTCGGCGCGAACGATCTCGATGCGCTCGAGCTTGGCGCCCAGGGCGCCAACAGTATCGAGCAACAGGTCATGGGTAATCGGGCGCTCGGCGCGACCGCTATCGATGCCGCGGCTGATGGCAGCAGCTTCAAACGAACCAGTCTGAATGGAAAGGGAACGCAGTGGCGCGGGCGAGTCCGATTTGCTGCAGCGCTCGCGAAGCACGATAAGCGATGGCACGGGACCGGCGGCCATGACGATGGTCTCTATGTCGACACGAACCATGGAACACCTCCGGTACGTAGCGGTTAACACGCGGCAGTCCGCCGCATTGAATAGCTATACTACCCAAACTTTCGCACAGCACACAAAACCAAAATGAGATTTATCGCAGACAAGAAAAAAGCCCCGAGGCAATGCCCCAGGGCTCTTCACAGTTTTGATGGTGGACCTGACAAGATTCGAACTTGTGACCTCCCGGTTATCAGCCGGACGCTCTAACCAACTGAGCTACAGGTCCATCATGGTGGAGGTTAGGGGGATCGAACCCCTGACCTCAGGCTTGCAAAGCCCGCGCTCTCCCAGCTGAGCTAAACCCCCACGGAGACAGTAATAAACACCCCAGCGGCGACTCGGCTCTCGCTGGGGTGTTTATTGCGAAAGAAAGTGGTGGACCTGACAAGATTCGAACTTGTGACCTCCCGGTTATCAGCCGGACGCTCTAACCAACTGAGCTACAGGTCCATCGCGCAAGGGATATATTAGACGAGTCGTTACGCGCGCGTCAACAACTTTTTTGAAAATCTTTGAGGGGTGTCGCCCCCGGCTGCCCGGCGGCATGCGAAGTCGCCTGCTCGGACAGTCCTGCTCGCACGGAGAGCACATTAAGTGCTCTCCTGCTCGTGCGGAACTCGCGATCGACTTCGCATGCCGCCGGGCAGCCGGGGGCGACGTGGGGTTCAAAGGTTTTCAAAAAAGCGGTCGGCGCGCAGTGCGCCGACCGCCGATATATGGGGTCTGATGATTTTTACCAGCTAGAGCCTCTTACTCGTCTAGGAGATCTTCTGGCATGTCGTTGCCATCGCCTAGATCGACTGGGGCTTCTTCGGGGGCAGAACCGTCTTCTGTTGCTTCGCCTTCGGGCTTCTCTTTGGCTGCCGTCATGCGGGCTACGGCGCATACGCGGTCGTTGTCGTCGACGGTCATCATCTTGACGCCCTGGGTGGCACGGCCGGTCTGGCTGATCTCGTCGGTCTTGACGCGAATGACCGTCGCGCCCTCCGTCACGATGAACAGCTCGTGCTGTGGGCCCACCGTCTTCATGGCCGCGAGGTTACCCTTACGCTCGGTCATTTGGATGGTGTAGACGCCCTGACCGCCGCGATTCTGCTCCGGATAGTCCGCGACCGGCGTGCGCTTGCCGTAGCCGCGCTCGGTGATGACGAACAGATCGCCGTTGCCGTTAGTGACTTCCATGCCCAGAACGCTCACACCGTCCTTCAGACCGATACCGCGAACGCCGCTGGTGTCGCGGCCGGTGGCGCGCAGCTGCTCCTCGGAGAACATGATCGCCTTGCCCGCGGTGGTGGCCAGGATAATCTTGTCACCCTCGCGCACGCGGCGCACGTTCAGCAGTGCGTCGTCGTCGCGCAGGTTGATGGCAATGAGTCCATCACGGCGACTACGATCGTAAGCGCTCATCACGGTCTTCTTGACCATGCCACTCTTGGTGGCAAACATCAGGTACTCGTCGGCCGGGAAATCGCGGCAGCTGATGACGCTCGCGATCTTCTCGCCCTCCTCGAAGGGCAGCAGGTTGACGATCGCGGTACCGCGCGCCTGGCGCGTACCCACCGGCAGCTCGTGCACCTTCAGGCGATAGACCTTGCCCTTGCTCGAGAAGAACAGCACGTACTCGTGCGTGGATGCGATAAACATCTCGTCGATAACGTCATCCTCTTTGAGGTTGACGCCCGACACGCCCTTGCCGCCGCGCTTCTGGGCGCGGTAGGCAGCCACCGGGATACGCTTAACGTAGCCGGTGTGGGTGATGGTCACGACCATATCCTCGTCGGCGATGAGGTCCTCGACATCCAGGTCCTTCTCAACCTGGCTGATCTCGGTGCGGCGTTTGTCGCCAAACTTCTTGGAGATCTCGCGCATCTCTTCTTTGATGACGCCCAGGATCTTCTCCTCATGCGCCAGCAGGTCCTCGTAGTAGGCGATGGCGCGGCGCAGGCCGTCCAGCTCTTCCTGGATCTTGTCGCGCTCCAGGCCGGTCAGGCGGCGCAGCTTCATCTCGAGGATGGCCGTGGTCTGCTCGGGCGTAAAGCCAAAGCGTTCGATCAGTCGGCTGCTGGCCTCGGAGTCGGTCTGCGAGGAGCGGATGATGCTGATGACCTCGTCGATATGGTCAAGGGCCATCAGGTAGCCCTCGAGGATATGCGCGCGGGCCTGGGCCTTCTTAAGGTCGAAGCGGGTGCGGCGGGTGACGACGTCGACCTGGTGGTCGATGTAGTGCTGCAGCATCTCGCGCAGGCTCAGGCATTTGGGAACGCCGTTGACGAGTGCCAGGTTGTTGGCGCCAAAGGTCGTCTGCAGCGAGGTGTACTTATACAGATTGTTGAGCACGACCTGCGGAATGACGCCCTTCTTGAGCTCGATGACCAGACGGATGCCCTTCTGGTTGGACTCATCGCGCATATCCGAGATGCCCTCGATGCGCTTGTCGTTGACAAGCTGGGCGATCTTCTCCTGCAGGGTGCCCTTGTTGACCATGTAGGGAATCTCGGTAAAGACCAGGCGGCTGCGGCCGGTCTTGGTGGACTCCACGTGTGCCTTGGCACGCACGGTAATGGAGCCGCGGCCGGTCTCGTAGCTCTGCTTAATGCCGGCGCTGCCCATGATGATGGCGCCGGTGGGGAAGTCCGGACCGGGCATGATCTGCATGAGCTCGTCGACGGTGGCGTCGGGGTTGTCGATCAGGTAGCAGGTGGCCTCGATCGCCTCGGTGAGGTTATGCGGAGCGATGTTGGTGGCCATGCCGACGGCGATGCCCTGGCTGCCGTTGACCAGCAGGTTGGGGAAGCGCGCAGGCAGCGCCACGGGCTCGGCGAGCGATTCGTCGTAGTTGGGCTGCCAGTCGACGGTATCCTTCTGCAAGTCACGCAACAGTTCCATGGCGGGCTTTGCCAGGCGGCTCTCGGTGTAACGCATGGCCGCCGCGCCGTCGCCGTCGATGTTGCCGAAGTTGCCGTGACCGTCGATGAGCGGCGTGCGCATGGAGAACCACTGCGCCAGGCGGACCATGGCCTCATAGACCGCGGAATCGCCGTGCGGGTGGTACTTACCGATAACTTCGCCGACCGTCCAGGCCGACTTCTTGTGCGGTCGGTTGGGGTAGATGCCGCTCTCGTTCATCGCGTACAGGATGCGGCGGTGCACCGGCTTTAAGCCGTCGCGCACGTCCGGCAGGGCGCGCGCCGTGATGACCGACATCGAATACTCGATGAACGACTGCTTCATCTCGCGACCGAACTCCGAAATCTGGAGCTGGCCGCCGTTGATATCCTCGCCGGCCGAGGCGCCGCGATCGACTTCGCCAAAGCTCTCCTCGAGCTCGGCGTCGTCGTCTTCCTCCTCATCATCATCGGCGTCGGGGTTATAGGCGTCCGGATCGCCGTCCTCGCCCTGCTCAGCACGGGCAAGCAAGCGCTTCAGATCATCGGGCATACCGGCATCGCCGGCCTCGTCCATACCCCCGTTATTGTTGATATCGTCTGCCACGTTACCTCCTCTTAAGCGTCAAGGAATCGTGCATCATGTGCATGCTTCTCGATGTACTCGCGGCGATAGCCGACCTCGGAACCCATCAGCTCGCGCACGGCGCGGTCCGCCACCACGGCGTCCTCGATCGACACGCGCTGCAGAATGCGGGTCTTGGGGTCCATCGTCGTCGAGGCAAGCTGCTTGGGGTCCATCTCGCCCAGGCCCTTGTAGCGCTGGACGGTATAGCCCTTGCGCTTTTTGGTAATCTTGCCGTCCTTGGCCTTGCCGTCCTCGTCGTTATCGTCGGGGTTCAGGCCCAGACTCTGGATGGTGTCGCGCAGGATCTCGTCTTCGGGCTGGCGGCCGTTGGGATACACGTAGTGGATCTTGTTGCGCACCTTAATGCCAAAGATGGGCGGGCAGGCAACATAGACGTAGCCGGCATCGATCAGCGGACGCATGTACTTGTAGAAGAACGTCAGCAGCAGGATGCGGATATGCGCACCGTCGACGTCTGCATCGGTCATGATGATGATCTTGTGGTAGCGCGCCTTGGTGATATCGAAGTCGCCGCCGTCGCCGGCACTCGTCGTGACGCCGCAACCGATCGCGGTAATCAGCGACTGGATGGTGTCACTCGAGAACGCGCGATGGTCACCAACGCGTTCGACGTTCAAAATCTTGCCGCGCAGGGGCAGAATCGCCTGGATGTCTCGGCGACGGCCGTCCTTGGCCGAACCGCCTGCCGAGTCGCCCTCTACGATGAAGAGCTCGGTCAGCTCGGCATCGCGCACCGAGCAGTCAGCGAGCTTACCGGGCAGGGACGCCGTCTCGAGCAGGCTCTTGCGGCGGGTCGCCTCGCGCGCCTTGCGGGCGGCATTGCGCGCCTTGCAGGCCTGTTGCGCCTTCTTGACGATCTCGCGAGCGGGCTTGGGATGCTCCTCGAGGTAATCGACAAGGCCGTCGGTCACAATCTTGAGCGTGAGCGCTCGCATATAGGAGCTGCCGAGCTTTGCCTTGGTCTGGCCCTCAAACTGCGGATCGGGCAGCTTGACCGAGATAACGGCCGAAAGGCCCTCGCGCACATCGTCGCCGGTCAGGTTGGCGTCTTTTTCCTTGAGCAGGTTCTGCTTGCGCGCGTAATCGTTGATCACGCGGGTGAGCGCGGTACGGAAGCCCTCAAGGTGCATGCCGCCCTCGGGGGTGTAGATGTCGTTGGCAAACGACATGACGTTCTCGCCGTAGCCGCTATTCCACTGCAAGGAAACCTCGACCTCGCCCATCTTGGTCACAGGCGCGTCCGGGTCCGATTTGCCCTCGATATAGATGGGCTCCTTAAAGGCCTCGGGAACGTCCTTGCCCTCGTTGAGGAACTTGACGAAGTCGATGATGCCGCCCTCGTAGCAAAACTCCTCCACGTGGGGAGTCGCTTCGCGCTCGTCGGTCAGCACGATTTTGAGGTTCTTATTGAGGAACGCTGTCTCCTGCAGACGGTTATGCAGCGTATCGAAATCGTAGATGCAGGTCTCGAAGATCTCATCGTCGGGCCAGAAGGTGACGGTGGTGCCCGTCGAATCCGAGGTGCCCACGACCTCCATCTTCTTGACGGTCTTGCCGCGCGAGAACTCCATCTCGTAGGTGTTGCCATCGCGACGAACCTGAACGACCACGCGCTTGGACAGTGCGTTGACGACGGAGATGCCCACGCCGTGCAGGCCGCCCGAGACCTTATAGGCCGAGTTATCGAACTTACCGCCGGCGTGCAAGATCGTCATGACGACCTCGAGCGTCGGGATCTTTTTAACAGGGTGCTCGTCGACGGGGATGCCGCGCCCGTTGTCGACGACCGTGATGGAGTTGTCGGCGTGGACCGTCACCTGGATCTCGGTGCAGAAACCGGCCATGGCCTCGTCGACGGAGTTGTCAACGATCTCCCACACCAGGTGATGCAGACCGCTGGCGCTCGTCGAGCCGATATACATGCCCGGGCGCTTACGAACGGCCTCGAGACCTTCGAGAATCTTAATCTCGCCGCCATCGTAATCGTTTTCGTTTGCCACACGTCCTCCTTCAGTCAAGAAAATGTGTACAGCCTTACTAGTTTATCGTAAAAAAATACCCTCGGGAACGAGGGTATTTGGCTCTACAAGGCCACCAGATGCGATTTAAGGCTCTTTTTTGCTTTGCACGCCCTTGGCCCACTCGGCACTGGCTCTCATGGCATTCTCGAGGGCCTCGCGCAGTTTTTGGTCTTCGATGGGTGCCACTTGGCGCTCAATCTCGGTGCGCTCGGCCTCGCTTAGGTCGGCGTACGGGGCCGGCGGGCGCTCGGTCGTCGCCGGGCGCAGGCGCTCCTTGGCGGCGGGCGGCGTGTGACCGGGTGCGGTGGTTTTGAACACCAGGCCGTCCACATGCGCACCGGCGCGCTCCATGCGCGCGCGGATGATCTCACGCAACAGCGTCATTTCCTGCGTCCACGAGGGCGAATCGAGATATACCAGCAGCTCATTGGACTCGGGCAGGTAGCGCAGGCCCGTCACATGCCGCCCCTCGCGCGTGCCCGAGCACACCGCGTTCCACGCGCGATAGATCGCGCGCGACTCCTCGGCAGCCTCCATCTGCGCACGGCGCTTAGGCGTTGCGGCCGCCAGGATGCGCTGGCGCTCTGCGTTCAAAAACCCACTGAAGGCGACTGTCTCGCTCTCGCGCTCGTAATTAGCACGTCTCACCCATGCTCACCACCTTGGCTCGATCAAGCAGGTCATCGGTAAAGTACCCCAGGTTGGTCGTGGTTATGACCGTCTGGATATCATCGCCGATCAGCCGCAGGAAAGCACCGCGGCGTTCGCCGTCGAGTTCGCTCATCACGTCATCCAAAAGCAGCAGTGGGGCGGTGCCCAAGACATCGCGAGCCACGGCCACCTCCGCCACCTTCCAGGCCAGAACCAACGTTCGCTGCTGACCTTGGCTGGCAAATGAACGGGCGGAGCGACCCGCCACGGTAAACTCAATCTCGTCGCGATGCGGTCCCACCAACGTCACGCCGCGGCGAATTTCCTCGTCGGCGTGCTCATCAAGGGCAGCCAGCATGCGCTCGTACGCCCAGCCCTTAAGCTCTTCGCGATCCTCGACCTGGGGCAAATCCCCCAGCGTGGACGTATAGGTCACGTTGGCAGCCTCACCGGATGCCACTTGCCCGTAGGCAGTGTGCACATGGCCCGCCAGCCGGTCGAGCAGGGCCAACCGGTGCACGAGCAGAGCCGCGCCCGCGCGGGCAATCGAATCGTTCCACGCGCCGAGCATCTCACGGCAGCACCAGGTTTCCTTGAGCAAGGCGTTGCGCTGGGTCACGCAGCGCCCATAGGTGCTCGCAAGATCGGCATAGCGTGCGCTCAGTTGCATGCCAAAGTCATCGAGGGCGGCGCGGCGCACACTGGCGCCCCGCTTAACCATGTCCAGATGGTCGGGGCAAAACAGCACGCTCGGCAGAACCCCGCGCACACCGGCGGCAGAGCATCTCTTGCCGTTGCGGCTAAACGAGCGCTTACCGTCCTCCGCGCTCAATCCCATATCAAGCACGCGGCCGTCGCCCTCGAGCCTCAGCTCGACCTTGCACGAGCCCACGCCGTCATGGACGAGCTCGGCTGCGGTCGGATGCCTAAACGAGGCGCCGCTCGTCAGCAGCTGCAGCGCCTCTATGAGATTGGTCTTTCCCGCCGCGTTGGGTCCCGCAAGTATCGTCACGCCCTCGTCCAGGGCAAGACGATAGCTATCGAAGCTGCGGTAGTGCGCGACGGAAAGATCGCGGGCGAACATGGTCATGGCGCAGCGCTAGATGCGGACCGGCATGACCAGGTACAGGTAGTTGATCTTGTCGTAGGACTTGAAGATGCCCGCCTGCGAGTAGCTCTTGAGCTCCAGCGTGATCTCCTTCTCCTTGGACAGGGCATTGAGGCAGCCGAAGATGTAGTGGTAGTTGAAGGCGATGGTACCCGACTCGCCCTCGGCCTCGACATCGATCGTCTCTTGCGCAAGGTCCTGGTCATTGGAAATGGAGGACAGGCCCATCTGCCCGTTCTCGACATCGATCTCGAACTTGACGGCGGGGTTGGCGCTCGCGATAACGGCCACGCGCTTGAGGGCGGCGTTAAAGGCGGCGACGTCGATCTTGACGCTCGTCACGCACGAATCGGGGATGAGCTGCTTGTAGTTGGGGTACACGCCCTCGATGCGGCGCGACACGTAGGTGGTGTTGCCGGCCTCAAAGACGACCTGGGTGTCGGTAGCCCCGATCATGATGGTCGCCTGGCTGGCCATGATGTTCAGCGCGTCGTTGAAGGCGTCGGCCGGAACGTTGAGCTCAAAGGAACCTTCGAGGGTCGAGGTCTCAACCTGCGTATCGCACACGGCCAAGCGGAAGGAATCGGTCGCCACCAGGCGCACGGTGTTGTTCTCGACCTTCATGTGCACGCCACCCAGGATGGGGCGGGCCTTGTCGGTCGAGGTGACGCGCCACACGCGGCCGACCATTTCGGACAAGATATCGGTCGGCAGCTCCACAGCACTCTCGATGGCATAGGCCGGAAACTCGGGGAAGTCATTGGCATCGAGCGTGTTCAGGCGGAACGAGCTCTTCTCGCAACCAATCAGCACCTGGCGCTCGGACAGCTCAAAGGTGACCGGGGCATCGGGGAGGGTCTTGGTGATATTGGAGAGCATCTTACAGGGGATAACCATCTCGCCCTCTTCTTCGACATGCGCCGCGATGCGATGACGGATCGAGATGGTGTAGTTAGAGGTCTGGAATTCCAAGATGCCGTCTTGCGCCTTGACGAGCACGCCCGACAGGATGGGAAGGGTGGATGCCGAAGCGACGCCCTTCATAACGACGCCGATGGCTTGTGTAAGCGAGCTCTGGCTGACGGTGAACTTCATCTTTTAATACCTTTCTATAGATATAAATATCTTAATAATAGTAATAGCACTGACGAAACTGTTGATTACTCCCAAAGACGCAGGTCAGACCCAGAAAGAGAATCGACAGCAACCTGTGTGCAACGGGGGCGGTTTTCCACGTTCAAAACCTGCGCAAAACTTTTCATCACCGCGGGTTGGGTTTTAGACACCTTATGCCCGTGGTTTCGACAAGTTTTCAACAGGTGTCTCTATTTCCCTACGAGCGCAGTGTAATTTTATCGCGCAGCGACTTGAGGTCTTCGGTGACGGTGCGGTCTTCCTGGATCATCTTCTGGACCTTTTTGTAGCTCGTGCTGACGGTCGAATGGTTGCGGTTGCCAAATTCGGCGCCCACCGCCGTGGTCGTCATTTCGCACATCTCGATGGCCAGGTAGATAGCGATATGGCGTGCTTTGGCGATATTGGCGTTGCGACGCGGGCCGATGAGCTCCTCGTGTGTCACGCCGTACTGCTCTTCGATGACGGACTGAACCGTCTGGACGTTGATCTTTTTGGCCGATGTGTCGAAGTACTGGCTGGCGATGGCGTCGATATCGTCAAAGGTGAGCTCTCCGCCCTCGCGCTCGCGGTCGCCCGCCTCGCCGGCGCAGCGCTCGCAAAAGCTCTCGAGTTCGCGGATGTTGGTGCCCGAGACCTCGGCCATGTGTTTAAAGTGTTCGTCGGTCAGGTGCCCGCCGTCGCCCCCATAGGCCGCCAGCAGCGAGTCGTCGCCCGCCTCGGGAGCGGCGACGATGGTGTTCTCGTAATAGCGCTGCAAGATCTTGTATTTCATCTCGTAGCTTGGCTCTGCGACCAGGCAGAGCATGCCGGCGTTGAAGCGGCTGGTCAGACGCTCGTCCATGCTCAGGTCCTTGGGGGCGCGGTCTGCCGCGATGACGACCTTCTTGTTGTTGCGGATGAACTCGTCCATGAGCTGGAAGAAGTAGTCCACGCTCGCGCGCTTGCCGATGATGTTTTGGATGTCATCGATGATGAGCACGTCCACGCCGTGGTACGCCTGCATGATGGGGGCGTTGCTCTTCTTTTGACGGTCGAACTCGGTCATCAGGTCGTCCAGATATGCCTGGGAGTTGGCATACTTGACCTTGATCTCGGGCGACTTCTCGGCGAGCTCGTTTTTGATGGCAAGCAGCAGGTGCGTCTTGCCCAGGCCCGATTTGCCGTAGATGAACAGTGATGTGCATGTGCCGCGCTCGTCCGCGAGTGCGGCAAACTTGAGGGCCGAGCGATAGGCATGGCTGTTCTCGGGGCCGTAGACAAAGTTCTCAAAGGTGAATTTTGAGTTCGCGGCGAGTGGGGCTCCATCCGTATTCTGCTCGGCCGGCACGGTCGGTGCTGGCATGGGTGAGGCGGGGGTCGCAGCTTGCGTGGATTTAGTCGGCGCTCCGCCCTTCATCTGGTTCATCATGCGACGAAAATCATCGGCCGAGAGCGTGTTCTTGATTGCAATGCCCGAATCCGCGCCCGCCGCTGCGTCGTGAGCGATGGGCATGTGCGTGACGGGTGCGTTCGTTGACGTCGCCGCCGCGGCCGGCAACGGTGCCATGGTTTCACGGGAAACATCGCTGTGCTGGTGCTCGATTGTCGGCACGTCGCTTGCGGAGGCTGGTACCGTCGGGGAAGCAGCGGGAGCCGTGGCGGGCGCCGTCGCGGCAGCGGATTCCGTCGCGGCGCCTTGCGGCGCCACGATGTCGAGCGCAATCGGTGCAAAGGCGATTTCTTCCAGATAAGCCTCAATAGTCGGCTGATGCTTTTTGAGCTGCGCGATGGCAAAGCGCGAGGGGGCCTCGATCGTGAGCGTATCTTCGGTCAGGCTTATGGCGCGCGATTGCCCCAGCATGTTGATGAGGCGTGCATCTTGGCCGTCGCGCTGGCAAAAGGCGATGGCATCCCCCAAGATGATGCTTGCTTCCTCGTCCACTGTCTCTCCCGTTCTTTAGCTCTGAGCTCGCACGCGAGCGGCGCCGAGTTCGGTCAGATGGTATTTCTGGCCATGCTTGATGACCAAGCCGGCCTGCGCCAAGTCATTGAGCGTGCGTGACCAAGTGGGGGCCGAGTTTCCAAACGCCCTCGCAAGATCGGTTGCGCCGCACGCTTGATTTTGCGCCAGATAGCCCAGCGCGGCGTTGCCGCGATCGCTTACGAACACGTCCGGTTGTGGCTGCGCATACTGATTTGCTGCATTAGGATACATCATTTGAGCTGCTGGTTGTTGAGAACTCTGCATCGGCGGCATTTGCTGTTGAAAACTTTGAGGCCACTGTTGGTAAGACTGCGGAGGCATCTGCTGGGCCCAGGGGTTGTACTGCTGCTGCGGCATCTGCTGGTACGGCTGCTGATATCCCTGCTGGTACTGCTGCGGGAACGGTTGGCCGTACCCCAGTGGCGGCATCTGCTGATATGGATATCCCTGTTGGTACGGCTGATAGCCCATTTGCTGGCCACCCGGTGCCCCTGTCGCCTGCTGCATTGCTGCTGTATCCTGATCCGCCAGCGACATGGCCTCTGGCATGCTTGGCGGCATCGACATCGATGCCGCTTGGGGTTCTTGTGTAGGAGGCATTCCGGGCTGCTGCATCTGTCCCACGGGGGGCTGCATCTGCTGCGTTGCCATGGGCTGCTGCGCAAAAGCTCCCGGCAGGGGATATGTGGGCTGCTCCGTCTCGGGCCGCACGGCAGCGCCGCGTCCGCCGGCACGCTCGATTTCCTGCACGCGTTTAGGGTTCAGGCTTACCGTAACCACGGTGCCGTTGCCCATGTTGTCCTCGATGGATACGGCACCGCCGGCGTTTTCCAAATACTCCTGCACCATGGGAAACCCTGCTCCGGTTCCACGGATATAGCGCTTCATCTTGCTGTTTGCGCTGGTAACGCCAAAGTCGAAAGCACGTTCCTTGTCGTCGATGCCGGGTCCTTGGTCAGCAAAGCGGATGGTGTCTCCGCCGTCCAGAATCGAGATGATGGGCTCGGCAAAGTGTGCGTGGATAAAGTTTTCGACAATCTCGCGGATGACCATGAGCGAGATGTGGCCACCTTGTTCTTTCATGCACTGGTAGACGGTGTTGGTCGTCTCTTCCAAATACGTGCGGACATCTTGCGGATCAATGACGATCACCCGCGGTGTCGACAGCATGTCGTCATAGACGGCGATGCGCGCGGCGTACATGGCTTTTGGCGCCTGCGTGGTCGTCTGCTCGCCTTCCGCACGCTCTTCGCGCACGCCGGTGATGTGCTCGTTGTCGGGTGCCGGGTCTCCGGAATCGACCATGGTGTAAAAGTCGTCAGACATGCCGCTCGCAATCTTTCAAAAGGTTTCGAACAAATAGTAGCTCACCGTGCAACGTTTCTCATCTTTCGACAACTTTTCAAAACCTGTTGAAAACTTTGGAAAACGGGCGAAAAGTTCTCAACATTGCCAACATGACCTGTTGAAAACTCGATGAAATATCGTGAAAGGTTGCCATGAGGCGCAAATTTCGGTTGTGCTTATGGGGGAACCGTGTGAACTGCGCAACCTTTTACCTTTGATTTCTTGACATTTGAACATTGATTTCCCTACAATCTTCAAGCTCACGTGTCTATATCTGCGTCCGCGTCCCCGCGGACACTCGAAATGCAGCAGGAGGAACTTAAGATGAAGCGTACGTATCAGCCTAATAAGCGTAAGCGTGCCAAGACCCATGGCTTCCGTGCCCGTATGGCCACTAAGGGTGGTCGTGCCGTGCTCGCCCGTCGTCGCGCCAAGGGCCGCAAGCGTCTCACTGTCTAGCAGCGATACACACATCTCGCATGAAGACTATTAAGTCTCGGCAAGATTTCGAGCATGTGTTCAGTCAGGGGCGTCGTTTCAATCACCCTCTGATTCGAATGACCATATGTGAATCGGTTGGCGAAGGCGACTCCGGAAGGGTCGCCTTCGTTGGTGCTAAGCGACTCGGTTGTGCCGTCGTGCGCAACCGATCTAAGCGTGTGATGCGCGAGGCCGCCCGCAGCTGCGGATTTCCCGTTGCGGGTTATGACATCATCTTGTTTGCAACTCCCAAGACGAGGGTTTCCTCACCGCAGGAGATGGACAAGGCGTTGCGTTCGCTTATGAAGCGCGCCGGCGTTGCCGGGGAGGAGCGATGAGCAATCACGTTTTGCGACGTGTTGCCATCGCTCCTATTCGCATATATCAACAGGTTATTTCGCCCTTATTGCCTGACGCCTGCATTTATTATCCAACGTGCTCGCAATACGCCATCCAGGCGATTGAGAAGCACGGTGTTTTGAGAGGCTGCTGGCTTGCCGTGAGGCGCATCGCTCGCTGCAATCCCCTGCACGTCGGCGGTTATGACCCTGTGCCCTAGCGGGCACTCGCTATCGGAGGAAAACTTACATGTGGGATTGGATCGTTAACATCCTTTTCGAGCTGCTCAAGCTCATCCAGACCTTTGCGGTCGACTGGGGCCTGTCCATCATCATTCTGGTGGTCATCATCCGTCTGCTGCTGACGCCGCTTATGCTCAAGTCGACCAAGTCGACGGCTCGCATGCAGGTGCTGCAGCCCAAGATGCTCGAGATCCAGGAGCGCTATGCCGACGATCCCCAGCGTCAGGCCGAGGAGATGCAGAAGTTCTACAGCGAGAACAAGTTCAACCCCATGGCTGGCTGTCTGCCGCTGCTGATTCAGATGCCTATCTTGTTCGCCCTGTTTACATTGCTGCGCAACCTGCCGCAGTACTTTAACGACGGCACGTTCTCGTTCTTCAACATCCTGCCCGACCTGACCACCACGCCGAGCGCTTCCTTTGCCGATGGCTTTATGGTTGCACTGCCTGCGCTGGTTTGCCTGATCCTGTTTGCCGTCCTGACCCTGATTCCGCAGCTCTATATGTCGCGCAACCAGACCGGCCAGCAGGCTCAGAGCATGCGTATGATGGCCGTTGTCATGACGGTCATGATGCTTTGGATGGGCTGGAGCCTTCCCGTTGGTGTTCTGCTGTACTACGACGTCTCGTCTGCTTGGCAGGTTATCCAGCAGATTTTTGTGACGCAGAAGGTCATCGACAAGGCGAAGGCCGATGAGGAGGAGCGTCTTAAGAACGCTCCGCTGCAGGTTGAGGTCACTCGTCGCGAGAAGAAGCCGCGCCCGCACAAGAAGAAGTAGTGGGATATCAATCTTATTTAGGTACCTAACTTTTGGAGTACGTTATGTCTGAAGAGATCATCGAGGATATGCTTGAGGAGGTTGCCCCGCAGGTCGCGGGCGATTATCCCGAGATTGCACAGCGCTACAAGGCTGGTGAAGAGCTGACCGATGAGGAGCTCGACACCATTGCAGATGTTGCGATTTCCATCCTGCGTTCCATCCTTTCGCACTTCGATGCCGCCAACTCTCCTATCGATGAGTATGAGGGCGACGAGGGTGAGCTGATTTTGGATGTAACGGCTCCCGACCTTGCTGTTCTCATTGGCCGTCATGGTCGCACTCTTGATGCTCTTCAGGTTATGTTCTCTTTGCTGGTGAGCCGCAAGCTTGGCTTTAGGTATCCGGTTGTAGTGGACGTCGAGGGATACAAGAGTCGCCGTCAGGATAAGGTCGCCTCCATGGCTCAGTCTGCTGCCGAGCGTGCCATCCGCACTCATAAGAGTGTTTCGCTTCCGCCCATGAATGCCTACGAGCGCCGACTGGTTCACATTGCACTTCGTGGCAACGATGCAGTCGATACTCATTCTGAGGGTTCTGACCCTGATCGCCATGTGGTGATTGTTGCTCGATAATCTACTCGAGCTTATGCTAGGGGGACGTGGTTTCCACGTCCCTTTTTTTGTCAAAAGTTCTCGATACACTGATTTTTGTCAGAAAGGAGCTTTCGTTGTTAGTACTTACCGATCAGCAGGCTGACGAGATGTTGAGTCGACTAACTTCCTATTGCAAAGAATATTCCTTGAGCGTAACTGATATTGAGCTGAGGAAATGTATCCAGCATTTGGATTTGGTTCTAGAAACAAATAAGACAACCAATCTCACCCGTATTCTTAACGTAGAAGATGCTGCCGTACTTCATATCCTCGACTCACTTGTTTTGCTCCCCTATATCAATAAGGCTCCTGAGGGAGCTTTGCTCGATATGGGAACAGGTGCGGGCTTCCCTGGTATTCCATTAACCATAACCACGCATCGTAAAGCTACTTATATTGACTCTGTTGGCAAGAAGGTTGATGCCGTTAATTCCTTTGTCCATGCTCTTGGATTGAAACATGCTCATGCGGTTCATGATCGTCTTGAAGAATATGCTCGAAGCCATAAGAAGCAGTTCTCCGTTGTAACCGCCCGCGCACTGGCCCCTCTACCGATTCTTGTTGAGTATGCGGCTCCGTACCTGAAGGATGGAGGGCTATTTGTTATCACCAAGGGCAATCCTTCGGATGAGGAGCTTGCTTCCGGCATGTCAGCAGCTAAGATTTGCGGCTTCACTTTGCTTCTGAATGACGCTATCGATTTGCCTGAGGGCCTGGGCCACAGGGAGTTTATTGTTCTTAAGAAGAGTCATCCAGCATCCGTTTCATTGCCTCGTGCAAATGGCATGGCAAAGAAGAATCCGCTTGCCTAGATGTTTCACGTGAAACATAATGGATACTAACAACTTGCAGTGTTTCACGTGAAACATTGCGGTTGATATCGAATCGGAATGTTTCACGTGAAACATCCTCCGTTTGACAGCTTTAATACACACTGACAGCTTTAATACACACCAGGAGGGACCGTGGGATTTCGCGACGTTAAGCGTTCTAAGAGCGCAAAAGACACGCGTATCATTGCAATCATCAATCAAAAAGGCGGCGTCGGTAAGTCAACGACGGCTGTAAACCTTGCAGCAGCACTGGGTGAGCAGGGTCGTAAGACACTGATTGTCGATTTTGATCCGCAAGGAAACAGCACCAGTGGATTCGGAATTGAAAAAGAAGACCTTGATCACTGCATCTATGATGCATTGTTGAATGATGTGCCGGCAGAATCGCTTGTTCTTGATACAAATTGCAAAAAAGTATTCGTAATTCCGGCTACAATTCAGCTTGCAGGCGCGGAAATTGAACTCGTAAGCGCAATTGCTCGTGAAACCCGTCTCAAAGATTTGCTTGAGCCGATTCAGGACGAGTTTGATTTTATATTCATTGACTGCCCTCCTTCGCTCGGCCTGCTTACTATCAACGCTTTGACCGCAGCAGACAGCGTTTTGATTCCGATCCAGTGCGAGTATTACGCACTCGAGGGCGTTACGAAGCTGCTTGAGTCAATGAAGATGGTCAAATCTCGTCTGAACAAGGGCTTAGACACCTACGGTGTGCTTATGACCATGTATGACTCGCGTACTTCTCTATCGAATCAGGTTGTTGAGGAGGTTCAATCGTACTTTGGTGATAAGGCGTTTAAGACGTTGATCCCCCGTACGGTTAAAATCTCTGAAGCTCCGTCTTTTGGAGAACCGGTAATTACCTATGCACCTCAAAATAAGGGTGCAAAAGCATATATGAACCTTGCAAAAGAGGTGATCAAGCGTGCCTAGTGTAAAGAAACGTGGCGGATTGGGACGTGGACTCAATGCTTTGGTCTCAGAGGCCGAGTATGAGACCGGTGGTTCGGCTGCGTCGGCTTCGAATGCCGCATCTGAAATAAAACTACCTATTGAGGATATCGTTCCCAACCCTAATCAGCCGCGAATTCACTTTAACGAAACTGAACTTCGTGAGTTGAGCGAGTCAATCCAAGAACATGGCGTCTTGCAGCCGCTTTTGGTTCGCAAGCATGGAAACGGCTATGAGATCATCGCTGGTGAGCGTCGTTACCAAGCGTCAAAGCTTGCTGGTCTTGAGGAGCTGCCTGTCATCATTAAAGATGTTAATGATGAAGAGATGCTTGCTCTTGCACTTATCGAAAACCTTCAGCGTTCTGATCTGAATCCTGTCGAAGAGGCTAAGGGCTATCGCCAGCTCATCGATGCCAGCGGTATGACCCAGGAGGCATTGTCAAAGGCTGTAAGCAAGTCACGCTCTGCAATTACAAACTCGCTACGCCTTCTTGATCTTCCCGAAGTTGTTCAGCAGATGATATTTGAGGGCAAACTTACTGCTGGTCATGCACGTGCGATTCTTGCAGTTCCCTATGAGGATGCTCGAATTCGACTTGCTGAGAAGGTTGTTGCAGAGGGCCTTTCCGTAAGAGCGACAGAAAATCTTGCTCCGTTGTTTTCTGCCGGAGAGACACCTAAGACTCCGAGGCCTGCAACGCCTCAGTCTTTTAAAAAGGCTGCCCGCGTGCTTCGTCAGGTTTTTAATACCAACGTGCGTGTGAAGAGCTCGCGAGGAAAGAATAAGATTGAGATTGAGTTTAAAGACGAGGAAGAGCTCTCTCGTATTCTTGGCGAAATGATTCAGTTTGATCAAGGAGGCCAAGATGAGGAATAGGATTTTAACTGCGATTGCATTGGCGACGACTGTCGCGGTTGGTGCCTTTGCTGGCTATAAGATCGCGACAGACGATGAGCTTCGAGGTCGTTTGCTTCGTAGCGCGCAAGATATTGTCGATACATCCAAGAAGAAAATGGATGTTATGACAGAAGATGTTGCCATGCGCACTGCTCAGGTAACGAAGAATCCCAAGATTAATCAAGGTTGGGTTAGCACCCAATGGGAAAATGTAGGCTATTAGGTACCTAACAATTACTTAGCATATTTTGAGGGGTTCTTGTCTGATTCACGAGGCAAGGACCCCTTATTTTGGCCGTAAAAAATGGGACAGGTAGCAGCTGATTCAAAATTAAGGTCAATAAATGAAACGGCCCCGGTTGCATCTCTTGCAACCGGGGCCGTTCGATGTTTCACATGAAACGTTTTGGGGTGCGACTCCCCTATGCGTTCTTCTGAACTTTGAAGCGCTGCTTCAGCTGTCCGCAAGCGGCGTCAATATCGTTACCACGGGAGTTACGAATCGTGGTCTCGATGCCACGGGACTCAAGACGACGCTGAAGATCCTCAACCTTATGAATCGGCGACGGCTTGAGCGGGCTGCCCTCAATGTCGTTAAGCTGAATAAGGTTAACGTGGCACAGCGTTCCCTCACAGAAGTCGCAGAGCGCCTGCATCTCGGGATTCGTATCGTTGACGCCTTCGATCATGGCATACTCATAGGTCGGGCGGCGGCCAGTCTTCTCGGTGTAGAGTTGAAGCGCCTCGTGAAGGCGAAGCAGTGTGTACTTCTTAACACCGGGCATGAGCTTGTTGCGCGTCGACTGGATGGCGGAATGCAGGGAAACGGCAAGCGTGAACTGCTCGGGGATATCGGCAAATTTGCGAATACCGGGAATAACGCCGCTGGTAGAGACGGTGAGGTGACGAGCGCCGATACCGATGCCATCGGGGTCGTTGAGGATTCGCAGCGCCTTGAGAACCTCGTCGTAGTTGGCAAACGGCTCGCCCTGGCCCATGAAGACGACGCTCGTGGCACGCTCGCCAAAGTCGTTGGATACATGAAGTACCTGGTCGACGATCTCTTGAGCGGTCAGAGAGCGCTTGAGGCCGTTGAGACCGGTAGCGCAAAAGGCGCAGCCCATGCCACAGCCAGCCTGGGTGGAAACGCAGACGGAAAGCTTGTTACGACGGGGCATACCGACAGTCTCGACGGAAACGCCGTCGTGGTACTCGAGCAGATACTTACGAGAGCCATCTTTGGAAACCTGCTTGGTTAGTTCAGTCGGCGTGTCAAAGGCAAAAGCCTCTTTAAGCTGCTCGCGGAAAGCCTTGGGAAGGTTGGTCATATCGTCAAACGAACAAACGTTCTTCTCAAAGACCCATTCGATGAGCTGCTTCGCGCGGAAGGCGGGCTGGCCAAGTTCGGCCACGAGCTCGCGAATATCGTTTTGGCTCAAGTCGCGAATGTCCTGAGATTTAGTCCTGGGATTCATGGAAGCCTTTCGATTTTGGGGAAACGTAGAGGGTATCGCTACAATATGGTATCAGCTGCAGAAATTATAGAGGAGGAGTCTGCCCATGCCGGGTAAAAGCCTAGAGAACATGCACGTAGCGGTCTTGGCGGGCGGTCATTCCGCTGAGCGCGAGATCTCGCTCAATTCGGGAAAGAACGTCGTGGTTGCCTTGAAGGAGGCCGGCTACACTTCGGTGGAGCTGCTCGACACGGCCGCCGATGATTTTATGGTAACCATGGCGACCGGCGGCTTTGACGTGGCGTTTATCGCCATGCACGGTGCCGGCGGCGAGGATGGCGCCATGCAGGGCGCCATGGAGACCCTGGGTATCCCCTACACGGCCTCGGGCGTGCTTGCCAGCGCCTGCGGTGCCGACAAGGAGGTCTCTAAGCTCCTGTACGCCAAGGCGGGCATTCCTGTTGCCCCCGGCCTTGCGCTCGAGGTGGGCGATGAAGTCGATATCGATCATATCGTCGAGGTTTGTGGCGAGCGCTGCTTTGTGAAGCCGGCCGTCAACGGTTCCAGCTATGGCATTTCCCTGGTCCATGAGCCCTCCGAGCTGCCCGCGGCAATCGCCAAGGCGTTTGAGTACGGCGACAAAGTGCTGGTCGAGAAGTGTATCGAGGGTACCGAGATCACCGTCGGCGTATACGGCGAGGACGACGTGCGCGCTCTGCCGATTGTCGAGATTCGTAAGCCCAAGGACTGCGAGTTCTACGATCTGGACGTGAAGTATGTCGACCCTACAGACATCCATCGCATTCCGGCGCAGATTTCGCCCGAGAATTACGCTCGTGCTCAGGAGCTTGCCTGTGCCGCTCACAAGGCTCTCGGTTGCCTGGGTATCTCGCGCAGCGACTTTATCGTGAGTGAGGACGGCCCCGTCATCCTCGAGACCAATACCATTCCCGGCATGACCGATACGTCGCTGTATCCGGATGAGATCCGCCACACCGACGACATGACGTTCCCGCAGGTCTGTGACAGCCTAATCCGTATGGGCCTTCGTCGAGCGGGCATTGCATGCTAATCGAGGACGCGGTTTCGTCAGGAACGCCGCAGTTTGTCATCGACTCCTATGCCACGCTAGCCGAACGCGCCAAAACGCAGTCCTTTGGCCTTATCGAGGAAGATGTGATTGTCCTCGATACCGAGACCACAGGTCTTTCGGTGCAGGACAATGAGCTGATTGAGATCTCGGCGGCCCGTCTTTCGGGCCGCGAGATCGTCGACCGTTTCGATACCTTCGTGCATCCCAAGCAGCTGATTCCCGCCGAGATTACCGAGCTCACGAGCATTACAAATGCCGATGTGGCAGATGCCCCGTCGGCCGTTGAGGCCGTCGCCGCTCTCGCCGATTTTGTCGGTGGTTGCCCGGTGATCGCACATAACGCCACGTTCGACCGCTCGTTTATCGAGTCGGTCAAAGGCGGCGTCAACGTGAGCGATATTTGGATCGATTCGCTGGCGCTGTCGCGAATCGCGCTTCCGCGCCTGGCCTCGCACAAGCTGTCTTTTATGGCCGATCTGTTTGGCTGTGACTCGGTATCACACCGTGCCAATGCCGACGTCGACGCCCTGTGTGGCGTATGGCGCGTGTTGCTCGTGGCGCTCACCGACTTGCCCCAGGGCCTCATGGCGCGCCTAGCCGACATGCATCCGGCTGTGCCTTGGTCCTATCGTCCTATCTTCTCATTCTTGGCGGGGCAGAACCCTGGTTCTATTTTCTCTCTCAGCGCCGCTCGTGCTGACGTTCTCAAGGCCGATCGCGCCGACGATCGGGTGGACGCCGACGAACTGCCGGTCCTCAAGATGCCGAGTCGTGAGGAGATTGAGGCAGACTATGCGCCCGGTGGCCTGGTCAATCGCATGTATCCCACCTACGAGCCGCGTGATGAGCAGATCGCGATGGCGCTCGAGGTCCGCGATGCGCTGGTCACGGGCACTCATCGTGTAATTGAGGCGGGCACGGGCGTCGGCAAATCGATGGCCTATCTGGTGCCTTTTGCCGAGGCGGCACGCCGTAACAACATCACGGTTGGTATTGCGACCAAATCGAACAATCTTGCAGACCAGCTCATGTACCATGAGCTGCCAAAACTTGCCGAGCAACTGGACGGTGGTCTGTCATTTTGCGCTCTCAAGGGGTATGACCACTATCCGTGCCTGCGCAAGCTTGAGCGCATGAGCCGCGGCCAGGTCGAGATTACCACCAAGCGCGATCCGGCGGACACGCTCACGGCGGTCGCGGTCATTATGGCGTACGTCTGCCAATCAGCCGATGGCGACCTCGACTCGCTTGGCATTCGGTGGCGCAGCGTCAACCGCCCCGACTTTACGACGGCCTCGCGCGAGTGTGCTCGTCGCCTCTGCCCGTTTTTCCCTGATAAATGTTTGGTCCACGGCGCTCGTCGTCGTGCGGCGCATGCCGATGTGGTGGTCACCAACCATTCCCTGCTGTTCCGCAATGTCGCGGCCGAGGGCAGGATTTTGCCTCCGATTCGTCATTGGGTAATCGACGAGGCCCATTCCATCGAGCGCGAGGCACGCCGTCAGTGGGCGCGCGTGGTATCGGCGGACGAATCACGCGTTCTGTTTGAGCGTCTGGGTGGCTCGAGCACCGGCGCGCTAAGCCAGGTTTCCCGTGATTTGGCAACCTCCGAGGGCTCTACGCTCTATCTGGGCCTTACTGCCAAGGCGACGTCGACGGTTGCGCGCGCGAGCATGGCAATCGCCGACGTGTTCGATGGCGTTCGCGAGCTCGGCCGCCGTGCCCGTGGGGGTTATGACAATGCCAATCTATGGATTGGCCCCGAACTGCGCGAATCTGACGACTGGCATGATTTCTTACAGTCGGCCTGCGTTGCCATCGACGCGTTGGAACAGGCTGACAAGAGCGTCGACGCGCTGGTGCAAGCCGTCGCCGCCGACAAGCCCGAGGTTGTTGTCGACCTGGGTGATATTTCGCGCCGCCTGCACGAGCTGGCCGAGAACCTCAAACTCATCATCGACGGCACCGATGAACACTACGTGTATTCGCTGCAGGTCAATCGCAGGTTGCGTGCCGGCGGAGAGTCAATGACCGCAGAGCGCATCGACATTGGCGAGGCCTTGGCAACCGAGTGGCTGCCCGAGGTTCACACGGCTATCTTTGCCTCGGCGACCATGACGGTGTCCAAAAGCTTTGAACACTTTAACCACGCGGTCGGCCTCGATCGCATCGGTGCTTCAACATCCTCATCGCTGCACTTGGACTCGAGCTACGACTTTGATTCGAACATGGCTGTAGTCGTTGCGGGCGATATACCCGATCCGCGCGATCGTGAGAGCTATCTTACGGCGCTCGAGCGCGTGCTGGTCGACGCCCATCTTGCCATGGGCGGATCGGTGCTCACGCTGTTCACCAATCGGCGCGACATGGAAGACCTGTACACCCGCGTTGAGCCCAAGATGGCCCGTGCGGGTCTGGAACTCAACTGCCAGCAGCGCAACTCATCTCCTCGTCGCCTGCGCGACCGGTTTATCAACGAGCCGACCTCGTCGCTTTTTGCGCTTAAGGCCTTCTGGGAGGGATTCGACGCCAGCGGCGAGACGCTGCGCTGCGTCATCATTCCCAAGCTGCCGTTCTCGAGCCCCACGGACCCGCTCTCGTGCGAGCGCAACTTGCGCGAAGACCGCGCTTGGGCGCGCTATTCGCTGCCCGAGGCGGTGCTCGAGGTCAAGCAGGCGGCCGGCCGCCTTATCCGCTCGTCGACCGATTGCGGCGTGCTGATTCTGGCCGACCCGCGCCTGGTGACGAAGGGCTACGGAAAGAAGTTCTTAACGTCGCTGCCCACGAGCTCCTACCAGCGCATCGAATCGGCGCAGATCGGGCACTATCTGCAACTGTGGCGCGCACGCCACGAGCGGCGGCGCTAAAGCGGACAGACGAGGGTTTTTGCCATATCGCACAGACGCTTTGACAGGGCGGGGTCATCCAAGATGCGGATGGCTCCGCCCGCTGCGATTATCTGGCTCAGTAGCCAACGCTCGGAGCCGTAATGCACGGTTACCGTTGCCGTGTCTGTCCCGCTGCGCTCGATTAGGGTGATGCCGGCCCAGTCCAGATGCTCCGCCATATCGAATGGCATCAGGAGCTTTGCGCTATGCTGCGTCCGGGCAAGGGAATCGTGGAGGGATGCGACGTCCGGTGCGTGAGGCACGACGGAGTCTTCCGTCAAGGCGAGTCCCTCGATTTTATCCATGCGATAGGTGCGCTGCTCATCGACTGTGATGTCCCAGGCAATCAGGTATGTTTGGTCGCCGTTTGCCGTAATGCGCAAGGGGTCGACCAGACGCTCGCGTGGCCGTGCATCGTCCATCGAGCGATACGAGATGCGACAGCGAACGCCGTCCTGAATGGCGCAGCTCAGCTGCTGCCAGTGCGACCCGTGGTTGACGGTGTCAAAGACGCGTTGGTTATAGCCGAGCTCTTCGGGCAGAAGGGCATGTCGAATCCGAGCTGCCGTCTGCGGCTCGATCCCCAACGATTCAAGTTCATGGTTGAGCACAGCGCCCTCGGCGGCACTCAGGCGCAACGGCAGCACGCGCCCGGCGTCACCAGTGAGGGCCACGCGGTCGCCGCGGCATTCGCAGATGATGCGCGCGCCCGATTCTCGGTCCGCGAGCGTCGAGACGATCTCGAGAATCTCGTCGAGCGACGCCCCCGTGATGTCAAAGCGGCTGCAAATCTCGGTTCGTGTCATGCCGCCATCGCCGGCGGCGTAGAGGGCCTCCATGATGTCGATGGCGCGCGAGAGTCTCTGCTCGCTGGTGAGTTTACGCACGGGCATGCTCGTGCACCGTCCTTTCAATGAGGTGGTTCCACGCCTGCTTGAGCGATTTGGGGGCCATGGGCCTCATGCCGTCCATGGCGTGGGCCATGCAAAATGAGGCGGCGGCTTCAAGGTCACGCACGTCAACGGTCCAGGTCCATCCCGCATCGGTGTGTGCGAGCTCACCTCGCCCGCGCGTGAGGCCGTTGATCATATCGATCTGCGTCTGAGGACCGAACGAGAACGTGGCTGCAACGGGCGGTCGGTCGGCAAAATCGAATTCAAAGAACAGATAGTCGTTGAGATTGAAGTCTGCAGGGATGGCGTAGGCCTTCGAAGGACGCCAAGCGCGAACGATACGGTCGCAGCGGAATGTCCTGATGTCGTCGGTGGCATTGTCGAGGCCGCAGAAGTACGCCACGCCCTCGCGCTCGAACATGCCGTAGACGCAGACGGTACGTTCTTTCTGCTCGCCGCGTCCGTTCTGATATAAAAATCGCAGCGCGCATCGCTCGGCAAAGGCGCTCCATACCGCATCGACGGTGGGAGAGCGGCTGATCGGCGCCTCGTCTACCGTCGTCCTGCCGGTGAGATAGGCAATCTTGGAGCGAATATCGGCAAGCGGTGCGGCAAAAGTGGATGAGCCGGCCGCTAGTGTCTGGTCGATGGCGTTGAGCAGGATATCGGCGTCGTCTGCGGTAATGAGGCCGCCTGCCGCAAACGTGTGCTCGCGGTCGATTGTCCACGAGCTTTCCTCGGTCTCCTGCGCGCCGGTGGGGCGAACCTCCTTGATTAAGATGCCGCGTTCGAGCAGCTTGTCACGATCGCGTCGAAACTTGCGCTTATCCGAGTCGATATTGCCCGAGCCATATCCCAGGTCAGAATCCAAGACGATCTGCTCGGTCGTCAGCGGTTCGGGGGAGCTATTGAGCACAAAGAAAAGATTGAGGATGCGCTGAACCGTTTTATCGAAACTGGGCTCCGAATTTCCCTTTTTAATTGTCTCGGTCGTGTCGCTTGCCGTCATAGAGTCCTCGCATGAGAAGGTGGTTTGCTGCCATGATTTTAGTCCGATATGGAGATTAGGCTATATCCTTGTCCGCTCGGGGCGTTAAGATGGCCCGAATTCGGTCGTTTGCGCTCGCTCGGGGTATACTTTCGACTATATACGGTTCTAATGTGCATGCATTGGGCCTATTTGTCGGATTATGGATGTGGAGCGCACATGGCGAACACCCAGAACTATATTAACCACCTGCTGCAGAACACCGGCATTACGCCGGCATGCAGCGAAGAAGAGCGCTTGGCTGCCGAAGATATCGCTCAGATCTTCCGCAACCACGGCTTTGACCCCGAGGTTCAGGAGTTCAATGCCCCGGCGCCCAGTAGGTTGGCATTTGCCGTTACCGGTATTCTTGCGTTTGCCGGCGCCCTGCTGATGGGCATCGGCGGCGGTATCGGCTTGGTCGGCACCTTGCTGGCCATTGTCGGCGCCGTTCTTTACGTGCTCGAACGCACAGGGCACCCCGTGGTTTCGCGCCTGGGCAAGACGGGCGTGAGCCAAAATGTCATCGCCTACCACAAGGCCTCGGGCCCGCTCGCGTCCCCGCGTAACCGCCCGGTGGTCGTTGTCGCACACTACGACTCTCCCCGTGCTGAGTTGCTCGCCCGCGAGCCTTATGCTTCGTATCGTGCGCTCATCGCCAAGCTGTTGCCCGTTGCCACGGTTGCCCCCGCTGCCGTTGCCATCCTGCGTATCCTGCCGCTCCCCGGCGCGCTCAAGGTTCTGCTGTGGATTGTCGCGATCCTCGCTTCCCTCGTTGCACTTGCCAACGCGGCAAACATCATCTCTAACCGCCATATTCTTCCCTATACGTCCGGCGCGGTGTGCAACAAGTCTTCTGTCGCCGCTATGCTCGGCGTTATGGACAACGTTGCTCCCTTCCAGGGCGAAAACGAGTTTCCCGACGATGTTCCGTTCGATACCTATTTTGGGGAGCAGAAGCGTCGTGCCGAGGAAATGGCGCGCGCAGCGGCGGAATATGCCGCGGCCCAGCAGCAAAACGACTACGGCAACACCATCGAGTATGAAGAGCCTACCTACGCCGAGGACGAGTTCGGTCAGCCGATTGTTCCCGACGCTCAGACCGAGCCCGAACAGGGTGAGGCTTTCGACGAGCAGATCGAGGGCTTTGAGGGTGCGTCTGCCGACGAGACGCTGATTGGCGCCATCGTGCCCGAGGATCAGAATCAGGCTGTCCAGGCTGAAGAGTTCAATGACGAGGTTTCCGCTGCCGAGCCGGTGGAGGAGCCTGTCGCGGCCGAGCCCGAGCCCAAGCTCTATCGCAATGCCGCCGGCAACATCCGCTTTGGTTCGGATGCCATCCGTGCGCTCGGAATGCTTCCCGAGTCCTGCACGCTCGATTACGAGGAGGGCGAGGAGCCGACGTTTGAGCCCGAGCCTGCCCCCGTCGTGACTGCGCCTGCGCCCGCTGTCACCGTGGATGATGAGTCTGCCGCGGTTGCCGCTGCCGTTGCCGAGCCCGAGGCGGTGTCCGCGATCGATCCCGCGGCAGGACTGGACATTTTGGCTCCCGCCGCGCCGGCACAAGACGTTGCGGACGAGTCTGACGACGATTACGTTGAACAGCCGAGGCGCGTGTCTTACGAGAGCGATACTGATTTCTCGGCCGAGATTCCCGCGGCAACGCCCCATGCCGACATTGCATCCGCGTTCTCGTCGATTGGCGCCAGCGCTTCCAACTTCTTTAAGGGTGCACTTGCAAAGGGCAAGAAATTTGTCGACGACTTCGAGGAGAAGCGCGCTGCCGCACGCGAGGCTGCCGAGCAGGAGGCTATCGCTCAGCAGCAGGCAGCCGCGGCGGCACGTGAGCACGCGGCGCAAGAGTTCGAGCAGAACGAGGCTATGCAGTCCGCGCCCGTCGACGCCGCCGAAGCTACAACGTCTTTCGAGGCCCAGCAGCACGTCGATAGCACCATGTCGTTTGATGCCGCGCAGTTCGATTCCACGATAACGTTTGAAAAGCAAGGCACCGCGATTGCCGAGCCCCTTCCTGCTTCCGATGAGCAGGACGACGTGGCAGACGATGACGAGCCCATTGATGCTGCCGAAATTCAGGATGCCGCCGAGGACGAGTCCGTTGAGGTCAACTCTGACGAAGAGCAATACGTGGCAGCCGATCAAGGTGATTCGACCGAGGTCGAGCAGGAGGAAGTGCCTGCGGTTTCCGAGACTCCCGAGACGGATGAGTCGAGGCCTTATTCCACGCAGATTTTCACCATGCCGACCCCGAGTGGTTCCGGTGCCACGGTTGCCAATGTCGCTCCCACCCAGGACGAAACGGTCGATTCCCTTATGGCCCAGATTTCCTCCCAGGCATCGCCGCGTCCGCAGATGAATGTTCCCGATCCGGCGTCGGCACCGGCGCCTGCACCCTCCTCGTCTCCGCTGGCTTCGGTCCCCGATCCGTCGCTGCCGTCTATGAAGCAGGCAAACGTTGCGTCTCGCACGTCGCTGTTCGACCTTCCCGATCCCTCTGCCCAGGTCAACGACCCCTTTGCTACCGCCCAAGGTCCCGAACCCACATCGGCACCCGTTGCGCCTCCTATGCCCGTTGCGCCGGGCGCGCAGCCGATCGAGACCATTCCAGCTCCCGCCCCGGCGGCACCCAAGTCTCGTAAGCGCGGCCTGGGTGGTCTGTTCGGCCGTAAAAAGAAAAACGAGCAGGACAGCATGAGTGACTGGCTGGGCGTCGAAGACGATTACGATGCCAAGAAGTCCGGTCGCGGTATCGGTTCGTGGGATAACTTCGAGGACGATAACGATGGCTGGAAGGGTGGCGCTACGTCTTCCGATGGCGCTTCTTCCGAAGATATGCTCTCGGCTGTCGCCTCTATGGGCGATGATGAGCTGCTCGGTCACGATATCTGGTTTGTGGCAACGGGCGCCTCGGATTGTGATGGCGCCGGCATGAAGGCCTTCTTGGCTTCGCATCGCGATAAGCTCCGCGGCGTATTCTTTATCAATCTTGAATCCGTCGGCGCCGGTAGGCTTTCGGTTGTGACGGTCGAGGGCGAACAACAACTGCTCAAGGGCGATCGCCGCATCATGAACCTGGTCAGCAAGGTCTGCAAGTCGTTCCATGTCGATTGTGGCGCGCTCGAGATGCCCTATGCCAAGACCGATGCCTATGCCGCGCTCGAGGCGAGCCGCCGAGCCCTTACCATCGTCGGCGTGGACGGCACGCGTCTGGCTTGCGCTCGTACCGAGGACGACCTGCCCCACAATGTCAACCCGACGAACATTGCTACGGTATCCGAGGTCGTGACCGAGGTTATCCGCCGTTCGTAGACGGAGCTCTAAGGAGTCAACGTGTTTTCGTATATTAAGCGCCATTGGCCTGTCTACGTGATTTTGACCTTGATTGCCATTGCGTTAGGATTTGGGGCTGCCTACATCGTGGGCGCAAAGGGCTCGACCCCCGCCTCCGCAATCAGCGAAGAGGTGGAGCAAGAACAGAGTACGGGTGCTGATGGGATTCCTGAGTCCGAGCAAGCAATCGTTGATGGTGGATCTTCGTCTGCAGAGTAGATACGGCGATTTACATGATTGAAAGCGGGTGAGCCGGGGGACTGGCTCGCCCGCTTTTTGATCGCGCTAGCGCTTCTTTGGGATCGACCTAAGGCGAGCGAACCATAGGGCTGCGGCACCCGAGGTCAGGAACGCGGTGATGCAAGCGGCGATGGGAACTGCTCCTGTTGCCGGTAGGTCCTGCGGTAGGGTACAGCGTTGAATGACACAGTCCTCGTCATGTGACTCAAGTTTATCGCCGCCGCCGTTGCGGCAAAGATCGACGCGTGCGCTGTTGGTGAGTGCAGTTTGGGGCGTATAAGCCGACGTTGCCTGCATGTGCACGACTGCGCCCCGAGCGTCTGTGCCAAGGATTGCTTTGGCATCGTCAAGGTCGTCGTGCTCATCTTTGAGATCATCGCGGGTCCAAGAATCCGCATCGCTTCGAGTCGTAAAGTCGGCGGCTACCGCACCGTATTCAATTCGAATGCCCGTTACGACGGTATTGGGTGTAAGGTCGAGCTCTTCCGCCTCGAGTGTGGTGGATTCCGTGGTCGAGACATCCGCCTTCCAGAGGTGCCAGCCGTCGTAATCGACGAGGCGACAGTCCTCACCAAGGCTCTCTTTTACTTCGTCGGACTCAAGCCAAGGATTTTCGTGCCCATCGTCAAGTGTCGCGTTTGCCGGCTCACCGACGTCTGTCGAGTCCAACGGCGTCGTGCGATACCATACGTTGCACAGACCGTTGAGGTCGCCGATGGCGACGGGGGTTTCGATTGAGATGAATCTCGCTGTGCCGTTTTTGGCGCACTCAAGATCATCGGTAATCGTAAACTCATCAACCCAAGTAGCGGAATCGTTTCGAGCATCGATGGTATAGGAGAAAAGCCCATCACTATTGGTTTGCGTCGTGGCGCGGTTTTTACCATCGCCGTTAGCCAACAGGCCCTTTTCGATAGGTTGGACAAGTTCCTGACGCTTGTCGACCTGTCCCTTGATCTCGATGGGCGCATCCTTCATCGCGACGGTTTGGACTTCTCCCGTATCCTTTATTTCAAACGTTATCTCCTCGGCAAGGTCATAGGTCCGCGGAGACATCATTTCGCGCAACGAGTAGGTGCCGGGTGCAAGATGTTCGACGCGATGCGGCTTGTCGGATGAGGTCCAGGAGTCTATTTCGGTTTTATCGGGACCATATAAGGTGAGCTGTGCGCCTTCCACTTCTTGCTCACCGCTTGCATCGACCTTGGAGATATCAACCTTGGTGTAATCGTCGGATACGTTAAGCCGTGCTTCTACAACGGGTGTTTTCTGGTCGGCATAAGTAAGGGCAACAATATGGGTTGTCTGATCGAGCAAGAAGCCTGCCGGCGCTTGAGTCTCGACAACCTCGTAGCGTGCGGTGCCAGATCCCAGTGGGAGGTTGTCCGCGCGTGCTTCTCCAGTTTCATCCGTCGTGACGGTCGTGACAGTCTCACCGTCGAGCGCGGCAATGCTGCCGTCGGGGCGCACGATATCACCCGAGGCGCGGATCTCAAAGACGGCGCCCGCGAGGCTGCTGCCGTCTATGGCATCGGTTTTAACGATCCTGATGTTTCCGGTCGCGGCGTGGTCATAATACGAGGCGACTGCAACGGGCGTTAGGTTCATGTCGGCGGGTATGTTTACCTCGATCTCTTCGCCGACAAGATAGGGCTCTTTGGCCGAGGTTTCGCGTACATAATAGGTGCCCGGCACGAGCGATTCGGGCAGTGTGACGGTCCCGGTCGCGTCAGTCGTAAAGGTGTCCATTACGTTATGTGCTGGATACCAGCAAGTTTGTGAGACAGGTTCGTGATTGCTGTCTAGGAGTTGGAAGGTGAATCCGGCTAGTGGAACAGAAGCGCCTGTTTGGGCATCGCGTTTTACAATCTGGAGATGCGTCGACAGCGCGTGGTTGTCCACGATATATTGAAGCTCGGCGCCGTTGGAAATCTGATTGGCCCCGACGGTCCATTCCCCTGCACGTTTAAAACCCTCGGGGACGGTTTCCGGAACCTCGCGAATCGTGTAGCCGGCACGGTCGTATGGGACAGCTCCGTGGACACCGGCGGGTCGCTTGCCTGTGCCGAACCATGCTTCGGGCTGATCTTTGGTGGAGACAAAGCCATAGATGTTTGTGGTCAGTGTGCCAACAACCTGCTGAGAACTGTTGCTGACAACCTCAAAGACAACACCACCCGCCGGTTGCTCCAGGCCGGATTGGTCGCTATTGCCGTAATCCTTGAATTTGGAAATCTCAAGGTCAAACGCAATGGGGATATCGGAAATGCGAGATTCGATCTCGACCACGCCTGAATCGCCGAGCTGGTCGGCTCCAACGGTATAGGTCCAGCTGTCGTTGGATGGCAGGTAGCCCTCGGGGGCTTTTGATTCGTAGATGGTAAAGGTTCCTAAGGGGACATCGGCGAGGGTGGCCTGACCGCTTTCGTCGGTCGTGAGGATTTGCGCCCATCCAGGGGTTGATTGCGACACACACGTGAACTCTGCTCCTGCGAGTGAAGAGCCTACCTGGGGGCCGGCATTCGTCGCGGTATCGAGTTTTACGATACGCAGGTTGATGGTGCCGGGCTGTTCATCAATGGCGACCCGCCCGCCGTCATTCCCCGTGGTAAAGGCGATGCGATCGTGGCGGGGGACATAGCCGGCCGGCGCCTTCGTTTCAACTAGGTAGTATGCTGTGTTGGGCAGAAGTGTTGCTTGCGCCCGACCGTTGCTGTCCATCTGGATGGTGCCAACACGTGCGTCGCTGGCGCTCTCAAAAACATCGAATGTTGCCCCGGCAAACTGATAAGTATTGTTTCCGCTGGTAATGGCAGCGTTTGCAGACTGCTTTTGGAAGGAAACAGAGACCGCCGGCAGTACATAGAGCATGTCCTGACGTTTGCTGCCGCCCGATACGGCTCCTAGATAGCGCCGCGCGCGGTGCGGAGCGGCTTTGATGCTTCCTGATTTTGCGCTGTCGTGGAGCCACCGCGCCGCCGCCACGACTTCATCGTCGGCGGTAAAGTGCCCGCTCTTGGTTTTGCCCTGAGCGGTCGTGTAAGAGTAGGTACCGTCGACATGGGTAGTGCCGTTGAGCATCCATACGGCAAGCTGGGTTGCGGCGCGGGCACGATCGGGTGAAAGATGGTAACCGCCAAACGACGTGGCGGTAGGATATCCGTGACAAACGATTGCCGCGAACTCGTCGTCGAGCCACACCCAGCCTTGATCAAAGTTGAGCCATGGGCCGCCCGGCTTGGTGGGGCCGGGGCGCTCCTGGTTCATGCAGTAGGCAATCGAGGCGTCTTGAGCTTCATACTTGCCGATGAGGAAGGGCCCACAATCATCGCTAATAGTGCGGAAGCCGAGCTGGTCGTAGCCATCGACGGCAAATGCGGCTCCCGGTGCCAGGCAGCCGAAAAGCAGGAAGAGGAGCAGGAGCAGCGGACCTGTTGCGATTGCGCTGTGGACAGAGTGCGTGGGTGCGTTGGACATGGCTGCTCCTTATCCCTCGTGCGCCGCACGGGGAGGCTGCGACGCGTAGGATGAGGCTACCCCCGAGGTTCATGCGGGTAAGTACCGGAGCCTGACCAAAAGCTTGCCCAATTCCTGACAAATTGAGCTCAAATACAACAATCAAGCAAAAGTGCAGGTAGAAGATAGAGAGAACAGGAAGTCAAAGGTCCTCGTCTCCACAATTGGCGTGATTTTCAAACGAATCTCCACAGCTAAAACAAGCATCACCACCCTTGTATCGAACAAGACAACCGCGTTATACTAGCCAACACACAAGCGGGCATCGCCAAGTGGTAAGGCATCAGCTTCCCAAGCTGACACTCGCGGGTTCGAGTCCCGTTGCCCGCTCCAGCTAGAAGCACAAGCACGGCACCATTACGGTGCCGTGCTTTTTTCAATAAAGCGCCGGGACTCGAACCCGACAGGGTGCGAGCGTAAAGCAAACGCGAAGCGTTTGTAGCGAGCAGGCGAAGGCGCCGACAGGCGCCTGAAGCCGGTGCGGATTTGCGAAGCAAATACGCGGATGTCCCGTTGCCCGCTCCATGGAGCACAGAAGACCTCGGGACGGCCAATTCAACAAAGTCTTCCCCATCGTCTCCGTGAATCCGAGGAGATCGACCGCAGCCGGTGCGGATTTGCAAAGCAAAGGCGCAGACGTCCCGTTGCTCGCTCCAATTCCAAAATGTTAGGTTAATGCCTGCTGCCCATACTTGCACCTGCGCACGGTACAATGGATGGGTTACGACCAACGTGCCAATAACCAAAAAGGAGCCGCTATGATCGATCGCTATACCCGCCCGGAGATGGGACACATTTTCTCCCTCGAGAACAAGTACGCCATTTGGCAGGAGATCGAGGTCTTGGCCTGCGAGGCCCAGGCGGAGCTCGGCAAGATCGGTATTTCCAAAGACGAGGCCCAGTGGATCCGCGACCATGCCAACTTTGAGAAGGCGAAGGTCGATGAGATCGAGGAAGTCACGCGCCACGACGTCATTGCCTTCCTGACCAACATGAAGGAATACATCGATGCCGATGTTCCCGAGGGCGACCCCAAACCCAGCCGCTGGGTTCACTATGGCATGACCAGCTCCGATCTGGGCGACACGGCCCTGTGCTACCAGCTCACCCAGGCCTGCGACCTGATCATCGAGGATGTCAAGAAGCTCGGCGAGATTTGCAAGCGTCGCGCCTTTGAGGAGCGCAACACGCTCTGCGCCGGCCGTACTCATGGCATCCATGCCGAGCCGATGACCTTCGGCATGAAGTTTGGCTCTTGGGCCTGGGAGCTCAAGCGCGATCTGGACCGTCTTGAGGATGCCCGCAAGAACGTTGCCTTCGGTGCTATCTCGGGCGCTGTCGGCACGTACAGCTCCATCGAGCCGTTCGTCGAGGAGTACGTCTGCGAGCACCTGGGCCTGGTCCACGATCCTCTGTCCACGCAGGTCATCAGCCGCGATCACCATGCCTATCTCGCCGGCGTTCTCGCCACCACCGCGGCCACCTGTGAGCGCATCGCTACCGAGGTTCGCAATCTGCAGAAGACCGATACACTCGAGGCCGAGGAACCGTTCCGTAAGGGTCAAAAGGGCAGCTCCGCCATGCCGCACAAGCGCAACCCCATCACCATGGAGAAGGTCTGCGGCCTGTCGCGCGTCGTGAAGGCCAACGCGCAGGTTGCCTTCGACAACGTCGCCCTGTGGCACGAGCGTGACATTTCGCACTCCTCTGCCGAGCGCGTCGCCCAGGCCGACAGCTTCATCGCCCTCGACCACATGTTCCAGTGCCTCATCCGCGTTATCGACGGCCTGCAGCTGTATCCCGCTCGCATGATGGCCAACCTCAACAAGACACGCGGCCTCATCTTCTCCTCCAAGGTCCTGCTCGCCCTCGTCGACACGGGCATCACCCGCGAGGACGCGTACGCCATTGTGCAGGAGAACGCCATGGCAACCTGGCACGAGGTACAGGATTGTGTCTCCGGCCCTACCTTTAAGGAGCGTCTCGAGGCCGATCCGCGCTGCACCGTCAGCCAGGAGAAACTCGACGAGATCTTTGATCCGTGGGACTTCCTCACCCGTATCGACACGGTCTTCGATCGCCTGGAGCAGCTGAGCTTCGAGTAGGTTCGGGCATAACGTTAGCTTTTTAGGGCGCTTTGCTGGTAATGTGTGTTGCCGGCAAAGCGCCTCGTTGCATTTAGGGAAAGACGGGGATAATAGTCGTCTCGAATAACATTCTGAGAGGGGATCGCATGATTTCGTTTGATTACAAGCCTCAGGGCGTTTGTGCTCGCAATATTCACCTTGACCTTTCCGATGACGGCAACAAGGTGATGGGCGTTGAGTTTACCGGCGGCTGCGACGGCAATCTCAAGGCTATCTCCAAGCTGGTCGAGGGCGCTCCTGCCGATCGCGTAATCGAGGTTCTCGCCGGTAATACCTGCGGTATGAAAAAGACCTCCTGCGCCGACCAGCTTACACGCGCTATCGAGGCCGCTCGCGCCGAGATCGCCTAATGGGTATCGCCGATCACATCAAGAACGGAATATCGCGTCGCGGCTTCGTGCTCGGTGGGGTTGCTGCGGGCGCTGCCACGGTGCTTGCCGGATGCTCGAAAAAAACGGGTACCAGCGATGATGCCGCCGGCGAGCCGCAGGTTATCAAGGATGATTCCAAAATCATCTCGATTACGGATGAGTACGAGGCAGTCGACATCGATCTTGAGCCGGCGGCGTCATGGACGCTGCCTCTGGGTACGCTGCTGTACTACTGCGACGGCGATTACGCCGCGGCGATGATGGCGCCCGCATCGGCACTGCACGCCAACACACTCGGTGTGCTCAACCTGGGCGATGGCTCGCTTACCACATTAATCGAGGATCCTATCGAGGGCACGGGATATGCATTCTACGATGTCCGTGCCGGCGACAGCGTATTCGCGTGGGTTGAGATGAACTTTGCCAATTCATCGTGGAAGCTCTACGGTCAAAATCTGTCGGGCGCTTCGCTCTCTGGCGACGTGGTTGAGCTCGATCGAGGTGGCAAGGACTATGATCCGCCGCTGTTTACGGCGTTCGGGTCATCAGTCATCTGGTATAAAATGCCCTCGGCAGGTGGCAATAAAACGAGTAGCGATTCGTTTTGCTATCGTCGCTCGCTTGATGAATCCAAGGCCGAGACAATTTGGAAATCGACGGGTCGCTTTGCATCGGCCCCGCGCGCGAGCGACGGCATTTTGACCATCTCGCCGCGTGTCCGCAACGACGAGGGCGTCTACTACGGCATAACGGCAATCGATCTGACCGACGGCAACAACACCAAGCGTGCCCAGCTAGTCCTTCCCTCGTCAGTCTCGCCTTTCGAGGCCGTATATATGGGCGATACCTTCGTGTTTTCTATCGAGGCGACCTATAGTGGCGTGGGCAGCCTGGGCAACATGGGCACGTATATTGGTAATGAGGGAGGGCCGTACCTCTTTCTGTCACGCGAGCCGCTCGCATGTGCGGCTGGCAAGAAGAATAAATACCTTGTTAAGGTACAGGCGTCGCATTTCCTGATCGACACCTCTGCCAAGACCTATGGCTCGCTGCTGTCGCCCGACCGCGCTTTGGAGTATGGCGATTATCCAGCTACGGCGGGAAAGTCGGACTCATTCCTTACGTACGCCACGGTGCGCAACAGCCAGGGTATACCAGAGACAGTCACTGCACGCCTATTCTCTCTTTAAGCTTAGAGGGGTTAAAAAGGCGCCAACAGGGGAATAAACGCGTTGTAATTGTGAGTACCGCCCGCCGAGCTGCCGCGTCATAGCGGCATCCGGCGGGCTCAGGTGCGTTAAAATGGGCTTGTTCTTAGCTAATTGAGACAGGGGGGGCCGTGTTATGGCTTCAGATGCAAAAAAGATTCTGCTGGTCGAGGATGAGAAGGCAATCCGTGACGCCGTCGCTGCCTATCTCGAGCGCGAAGGCTACTGGGTTGTGGGCGTCGGCGACGGTCAGTCCGCGATCGAGGAGTTCGAGAAGCATCAGTTCGACCTGGTCGTGCTCGACCTTATGCTCCCCAAGATCCCCGGCGAGCGCGTTTGCCGCACCATTCGCGATACCTCGGATGTCCCCATCATCATGCTGACGGCTAAGGGCGAAATCGAGGACCGTATTATCGGTCTTGAGCTCGGCGCTGACGACTATCTGATTAAGCCGTTCTCGCCGCGCGAGCTCGTCGCCCGCGTTCGCGCTCTGTTCCGCCGTGCCCATCAGGCCGACGAGCCCGCCGTCGAGGTGCTCGACTTCGGCGATCTGGTCATCGATATCTCGGGCCACAAGATCTTGGTCGAGGGCAAGGAAGTCGATCTGACGGCTTCCGAGTTCAAGCTGCTCACCACGCTTGCCCGCCATCCCGGCCGTGTGTATAACCGCATGGAGCTGGTCGAGAAAGTGCTCGGGTATGACTTTGAGGGCTATGAGCGCACCATCGATAGCCACGTGAAGAATCTTCGCGCCAAGCTGGGCGATGATCCCAAGAAGCCCAAGTGGCTCTACACCGTCCATGGTGTCGGCTATCGCTTCGAGGCTCTGGCCAAGACCGATAAGTCGGACGAGAAATAGGGAAATCACATATGACACCTGCGCGCTTTGAAATCGGACAAAAGCACAAGCAGGAGAGCGAGGCGGGTTCCAAGGCTAGTTGGAACACGCCTCGTTCCGATTCACGGCCAACGATGAGCTATCCCTCGCGCATGGCACTTGCTTTTGCTCTGACATCGCTCATGACGGTATTGGTGCTGGTGGGCGTTGTCTCTGTTGTGTGGGGCACGGTCTTTTCGGATTACACACGCTCCAATATCGTCGAAATCGCAAATTCCGCTGCCGAGAAGTTGGCAACCTCATATGAGGAAAACGGCTCTTGGACCGCGGGAGAACTGCGCACGGTCGCAACGTCGAGTTTGGTTTCCGACGATCTGGGTATGCAGGTCGTCAATAAAAAGGGCGTGATCGTTTATGACGATTCCTGGCCCTCGGCAAGCACCACCGCCGATGTACGCGAAAACCAGGCTACGACCGACGACACGAGCGGCAAGAGGGCATCGCATAGTCCGGTCTCGTCTGCTCCAACCGACTCCGATAGCGTTGCTAACGTCGAGATTGTAACGTCTTCCGGCGAGCATGTCGGACAGGTAAAGCTGTGGGCCATCGGCTCCGACGCTCTGCTCACCAAGGCGGACTCTGCGTTTAGGGAGAAGACCTTTAACGCCATGGCCCTCGCCGCGGTTGTTGCAATTTGCATTTCGGTCGTTATCGGATCGCTCGTGTCGCGCATGCTCACCAAGCCGATTCATCGCATCACCAGTACCGCAAAGCAAATCCGTGACGGCGACCTGTCGGCTCGCACGGGACTGCGCGGTGATGACGAGATCGATCAGCTGGGTGAGACCTTCGATGAGATGGCCACTTCTCTCGAGAAGGATATGAAACACGAGAAGCTCCTGACCTCAGACGTTGCACACGAGCTTCGCACGCCGCTTATGGCCATGCTCGCAACGGTCGAGGCCATGCAGGATGGCGTGTATCCCACCGACGATGAGCATTTGGAGACCGTTGCTTCCGAGACGCGCCGCCTGGCTCGTCTGGTGCAGCAGATGCTCGACCTGTCGCGCATGGAAAACAGCACGGCTCCGCTCAACCTTGAGCCGGTGGACATGGTTCCTTTCGTGCGTTCCATCGTCAATGCCCAGGAGCGCCTGTTTGTCGACCGCGATCTGCGCCTGCGTTTTGCGGACGAGACCCAGGGTCACGACGATGTCGTCGAGGCCGATCCCGACATGATCACGCAATGTGTTATCAACCTCATGAGCAACGCCATGCGCTACACCCCCGGGGGCGGTTGGGTCGTGGTGTCGGTGCTCAGTGACCGCAAGCACGTCAGCATTGCCGTTTCTGATACCGGCATCGGTATTGCCAAGGACGATCTGTCGCGCATCTTCGGGCGGTTTTGGCGCGCCGATGCCAGCCGCGCCCGCGAAGCTGGCGGCCTGGGCGTTGGCCTCGCCGTGACCAAGCAGATCGTCGAGCGTCACCATGGCTACATATCCGTGGAGTCGGAGCTTGGAAAGGGTACGACTTTTACAATTCATCTGCCCCGCGAGCACACGGCAGACGCGGCATCTACTACAATGGAGCACTAGCTTTTCGCTATTCGGTGAAGGAGGGGCCGCGTCCCTGCCGCTCCGAGTTTGCGAAAACATGCGGGAAAGAACCCGCATTTCTGTCGTATTTAGGTAAGGAGTGACTCACGTGACAACGATGGAGCGTCGTCCGGATTCCCGTGGCAAGGTTCGTGATATTTACGATGCCGGTGAAAACCTGCTGATGGTCGCCACCGACCGCATTTCTGCGTTCGACTTCATTCTTCCCGACGAGATTCCGTTTAAGGGAGAGGTACTCAATCGCATCTCGGCATTCTGGTTCGATAAGTTTGCCGACATCGTCCCCAACCATCTCGTTTCCATCGACCCGGCGGATTTCCCCGAGGAGTTTGCTGAGTATCGTGACTACCTCGCTGGCCGCGCCATGCTGGTTAAGAAGGCCCAGACGATTCCTATCGAGTGCATCGTCCGCGGCTATCTGACCGGTTCGGGCAAGAAGACCTACGGCGAGAACGGCACCGTCTGCGGCATCCAGCTGCCTGAGGGCCTGACCGAGGCTTCCAAGCTTCCTGAGCCGCTGTTCACGCCGTCCACGAAGGCCGAGATCGGTGACCACGACGAGAACATCTCGTTCGAGCGTTGCTGCGAGATCGTGGGCGAGGACATCGCCACGCAGATTCGCGACCTTTCCCTCAAGATCTACAAGGCTGCCGCCGAGTACGCCGCGACCCGTGGCATCATCATTGCCGACACCAAGTTCGAGTTTGGTGTTATTGATGGCAAGGTCACGCTGATCGACGAGTGTCTCACGCCCGACTCCAGCCGTTTCTGGCCTGCTGCCAGCTACGAGGAGGGCAAGATCCAGCCTAGCTACGACAAGCAATTCGTCCGCAATTGGCTCAAGGCCAACTGGGATATGACGGGGGAGACCCCGCACCTGCCCGCCGAGGTCATCGATGGCACGTCCGAGCGCTATCGCGAGGCCTTCCAGATCATCACGGGCTCCCAGTTCACAAGCATGAAGGAGAACGCATAAGTGAGTACCCGTAGCGCCACGAACAAGCGCACGCAATCCCACGAAGTTACCGGGGTTGCGCGCAAGTCTGCCGCATCTGCTAAGCCCGCCCGCCAAGCAGCGAGCTCCGTTCGCGTCGTGCCGGCTTCGTCTAAGGCACGCCGCAAAGAGCTCGAGAAGGGCGAGAACCTCGAGGGCCTCTCTAAAGAGGAGAAGCGCGCCCGCAAGGCTAAGCAGCGCGCCAAGGAGGACCGCATCTATACGGTGTCGAATATCCTCCTCAAGCAGGACGAGGACTACACCAAGCGCCGTCGTATCTGGTGGATTGTGCTCGCCATTGGCATGGTGCTCGTCGTGGCAATTTGGGCCTCGCTGTACTTCGCTCCCGCTGGCATGGTGTCCAGCCCTGTCCAGATGGTCGGCATCGTTTTGTCCTATGTCATCATCCTAGGTGACTTTATCTACGACTTCGCTCGTATTCGTCCCTTGCGCAACATGTACCGCGCGCAGGCCGAGGGCATGTCCGAGAACAAGCTCAACGCTCTTATCGAGCGCGCAGCTGCCGAGGAGGACAAGAAGGACTCCAAGAAGAAGTAGCGTTTGCATACATACTTATCGCTAAGATATAAGGCGCGTCGTTTTTGCGGCGCGCCTTTTTACTGTTCTATAGATAGATGGAGTGGCACATGATTCGAGCTGCCCTGACGGTCGAAGAGGCCCTGGAGGGTATGAAGTCCCTGGAGCCCAAGATTAAAAACTATGCGCGCCTGGTTGTCCGCAAGGGCGTAAACGTTAAGCCCGGCCAGGAAGTCGTCGTTCAGTCTCCGGTTGAGTGCGCGCCGTTTGCGCGCGTGGTGGTCGCGGAGGCCTATGCTGCCGGCGCCGGCCACGTGACGGTCATCTGGGCCGATGATGCCGTGACGAGGCTCACGTACGAGCATGTCGAGAAAAGCTATTTTGAGCAGACGCCCGAGTGGAAGCGCCTGCAGCTGGATTCCCTGGCCCAGGACGGTGCCTGCTTTATCTTTATCGAGGGTGCGGACCCCGCCGCCCTTAAGGGCATCGATCCCGCTAAGCCCGCTGCAGCTTCTAAGGCAAAGAACACGCAGTGCAAAGTTTTCCGCCGTGGACTGGATTACAACATCAATCCGTGGTGCATCGCCGGCGCTCCGGTCGTGGCTTGGGCGCGCGAGGTGTTCCCGGGAGACGCCGATGAGGTTGCAATCTATAAGCTGTGGAATGCGATTCTGCACACCGCTCGCGCCGATGGCCAGGACCCAGAGAGCGCCTGGGAGCTCCATGACGCCGCATTCGAAAAGAACCTGCGTTTCCTGAACGACAATCGTTTCGACTGCCTGCATTACACCGCGGCAAATGGAACCGATCTGACGATTGGCATGACGAAGGGTCACGAGTGGGCCGGCGGCAAGGGCAAGACGCCCGATGGGCACCCCTTCTTCCCCAACATTCCCACCGAGGAAGTCTTCACTTCGCCCGATCGCATGCGCGCCGACGGTATCGTGTACTCGGCCATGCCGCTCATCCACCACGGTAATAAAGTCGACGAATTTTGGATTAAGTTCGAGGGCGGCCGCGTGGTGGACTACGACGCCCGCGTGGGCAAGGCAACGCTCGCAAGTATCATCGATACTGACGAGGGCGCTGCTCACCTGGGAGAGGTCGCGCTCATTTCCAAGAACACGCCGATCCGCGAAAGTGGTGTTCTGTTCTACGATACGCTCTATGACGAGAACGCTAGCTGCCATCTCGCGCTAGGTGTCGGTTTCCCCGAATGCATCGAGGGTGGGTACGACATGTCCAAGGAGGAGCTCCTGGAGCATGGTGTTAACGTCTCGAGCACGCACGTCGATTTTATGATCGGCACGGACGACATCGATATTGTGGGCATTACGCCTGATGGACGTGAAGTTGTGATTTTCCAGAACGGCCAATGGAGTTGGGAATAGT